>NZ_JBFAWG010000039.1:0-67739 GCF_040680215.1 Streptomyces sp. NPDC052107 | reverse complement strand
CACCCCCCAGATCATGCGAACTACAGGGGGGAACAGTCATGCCGTCCCAGAGGCCGGGCACCCCATTGCGGGGCTGATCAACAAGGTAATGGGGGCGTCTGCAGCAGCCGTCTCCACCGCATAAGGGGGGTGTGCATGCGCATCGACGCACGTATGCAGTTCGACCTCATCGCGCAGGGCGCGGATGAACAGGTGCCGGTCCTGCTTGACATCACCGCGCCTCGGCTGGATCCGGCAAATGCGGTCATCCGGCCCCCGCACACCCTGCAGGTGGTTCTCGACCGCAGCGGCTCCATGGGGAGGGGGCCGCTGGAGGTGGCCAAGACAGCGCTGAAGGACTTGGTCGACCGCCTCCGGCCGGACGACAACTTCGGACTGGTCGCCTTCGACGACCAGGTCCAGGTCGTCGCCCCGGCAGGCCCGCTGACGGACAAGGGCGCGGTCAAGTCCGCTATCGAGGGCCTGCGCCCCGGTGGCTCCACCAATTTGTCCGCCGGTTACCTGCGCGGGCTGCAGGAGGCTGAGCGGGTGGCTGCAGACGCCGGCGCCACCGTGCTGCTGATCAGTGACGGGCACGCCAACCGCGGCGTCACCGACCCCGCGATCCTCGGCGAGAAGGCCGACGAGGCGTTCCACCGGGGCATCACCACCTCCGCGCTGGGTATCGGCGAGGGATACGACGAGCACCTGCTGGCCGCGCTGGCCCGCGGTGGTCGCGGCAACGACGGTATGGCCGAAGACGCCGATGCCGCCGCGCAGTTCATCGCGGCCCAGGTCGACGGCCTGCTGTCCCAGGCCGCCCAGGCCGTCAGCCTGCTGCTGCGGATGGAACCAGTCGTGCGCGCAGTCGAGCTCGTCAACGAACTGCCCGTGACTGCCACGCCGGACGGAGCTCTGATCGAGCTAGGAAGCCTGTATTCCGGGGAGACCCGCACCCTCACCCTCGTCCTGGACGTGCCGGCCGGACCCCCGCTGGGCCCTGTGCGGCTCGGCGAACTGCAGCTGGCCTGGGCCGAGCTGCCCACGCTCAAGCAGCACACCGTCGCCTTCCCCCTGCACGCCGAGGTGGCACAGCCCGACCTGGCCGCCACCCGTAGCCCCGATGCCCGCGTGCACACCGAACTTGTCTTCCAACGCGCCCAGCAGGTCAAGCAGCACGCCGCAACCGCCCTCAGGCACCGCAACCCGCAGGAGGCGCTCGAGGAGCTGCGGCGGGCGCGGGATGCGGTGAAGACCGCCGCCACCACCGCGCCGGCCGAGATGGCCGCAGATCTCGACGAGGAACTCGCCGTCCTGGCCGCCCTGATCCACGACATCGAGTCCGGTAACCACTCGCGCTCCGCGAAGAGCGCGCTCAAGCGCGCCGGCGACGTCGGCCGCAATCGCGGCCGCCAGTTCACCGAGGGCACCGGACTTAACCGGCGGAGGGGGAGCAGTCAGCCCGGCACCGGCCGGCCCACCCTGGCCAGTTACCCGAAGGCACCCCGCCGGGCCTGGATCGACCTCGCTGAGGCCATCCGCACTCTCCCGCTCACATCCGAGGACCGCGAACCGATCGCCGAGGCTGTTGCCGCCCTCCTCGATGGGCGCCCCGACTTCAACGCCCGCCGCTTCCGTCGGCACGCACTGGCCGCCAACCCCCATATCGGCCACGCGCCGGACTCGCTCTTCTGACCGCACGGAGGGTAAACCAGCGCGTAGTTGACAGGCGCGCGCTATGGGGCTGCGGGGTCAGTCACCGTCCACGGCGGCACGGTGCGGCCCGCCGTCCATGGCCACGTGCGGGTGCGCGGTTTCGCTGCGGCGCCTCAGCGAGAGGCGTGTCGCCGTCTGCTGTACACGGGTTTCCGTAGGCCATGGTGTTTACCCTGTCAACTGATTCTTTGTTGATGGGTTTCTAAAGTCCGTGTACGGTGGCCCACATGACGGAGAGCGCCGCCCCACCAGCCGGTCCCTTGGTCACTGGCGCGGAGATCGCGCGTCTCGCAGGCGTCACCCGCGCGGCCGTCTCTAACTGGCGTCGGCGCTATGACGACTTCCCCGCTCCGGCTTCAGTCGGTGTCAACAGCCCGCTCTTCGATTTGGCCGAGGTGCAGGCCTGGCTGGGCAAGCAGCGCAAGGCGCAGGACGTCTCGGAGGAGGTGCAGCTGTGGCAGGCGCTGCGCGGAGTCTACGGTGACGAAATGATCGGCGCACTCGTTGATGCCGCACAGTTCCTTACCGACCCCGAGGCAAAAGCACCACCCGCGCTGCCGGCAGACTCCGTCCGACTGCTGCGCGCCCTGGCCGAGAGCAGTTCCCCTGGGCAGGTGGTGAGCGCGCTGGCTGAACGTTTCACCGACTCCGTACGCAGGGCTGGATCGGATCAGGTGACCTCACCACGCATCGTCCGCGCCATGCGGCACTTCGCCGGCGAGGTGGCGGTGGATGCGACACTCTTCGATCCGGCCTGCGGTATCGGCACCCTGCTGCTGGCCGTCGGCCCCGAGCAGGGGCCGAAACGGTACGGCCAGGAATCCGACACCCACAGTGCCAGGTTCGCCCAGCTACGAGCCGACCTCACCGGACGCACCGGCGTCGACATCGCCATAGGGGACTCCCTGCGCGAGGACCGCTGGACGGGCCTGAAGGCAGACCTCATCGTGTGCGACCCACCGGTCGGCGATGCCGACTGGGGGCGCGAGGAGCTGATCCTCGACCCCCGCTGGGAACTGGGTACCCCCTCGCGCGCCGAGGGCGAACTGGCCTGGCTGCAGCACGCCTACGCACACACCGCACCCGGCGGCCGCGTCCTGATGGTCATGCCCGCCTCGGTCGCCTACCGAAAAGCCGGCCGTCGTATCCGCGCCGAGCTCGTCCGCCGCGGCATCCTCACCCAGGTCACTGCCCTGCCGGCGGGTGTCGCGGCCTCGCACGCCCTCCCCGTTCACCTCTGGCACCTGCGCCGCCCCGCTTCCCTCGGTGACGCCGCCACCCATGTGCGCATGGTCGACCTGGCCGCGAACGATCCGGACGGCTCCCTCGAGCCACGGCCTGACCAAGTGGCGGACGTCTCCTTGATCGAGCTTCTCGACGACCTCGTGGACCTCACGCCAGGCCGCCGCGTCGAGGAATCCCACCGCGACTACGCAGCCGAATACCGCTGCTTGCGGCGGGAGCTGGCCGAACACCTCCGGCTGTTGGACGAGTTGCTGCCGACGCTGGTTGCCGGCGAGCAACCCGGCGCCCTGGACGCTTCCTCCGTCAGCGTCACCGACCTCGCACGCGCCGGACTCATCGAGTACGGCGATCACGAGCCCGTCTCGGTAAGCGACCAGCTCGACACCGACTTCCTTCACGGCTTCCTACGCAGCGCGGCCAACACCCGCCGCTCCACGAGCGCCAGCGGTACCTTCCGCCTCGACGGCAAGGGCGCCCGTATCCCGCAGATGGACATCGCCGAGCAACACCGCTACGGCGCCGCTTTCCGTGCACTGAAGGAGTTCGAGGAGCGGGCGGCAAGAGTGGCCGAGCTGAGCCGGGAGGCCGCCGCGCTGGCCCTGGACGGACTGGGCAACGGCGCACTTGCTCCAGGTAACTGACGATGCCGGCGCTCTACTTGGCCTGCGGGAGGAACGGACTAGCCATGCCGCTCCACGACACCCCCAGCGCTTCCCGCGCCCGCGTGCAGGCCACGAACAACAGACACCGCTCACGCAGCAGGTCGGAGTCATGCTGCAATGCGTCCACCGATGCCGGCGTCACCTCACGCGCGAACGGCACCGCACCGTCCGTCGCCCCCAGCACCACTACACAGCGAAACTCCAGCCCCTTCATCGCATGCATGGTGGCGAGCCGGACTCCGTCCACGGCCGGCCCCGGATTGTCCCTGACCCGCACGACCGGCACCTTGGCGGCGGTCAGTTTGTCGTAGACCTTGTCGAGCAGCACGTTGAAGCGGGCGCACACCCCGATCTCGGACGGATCGATGCCCTGAGCGATCCAGCCCTCCACCCGCTCGACGAGCGCCGCCACCTCCGCCTGCTCCGAGCCGTAACCCTGCGCGAGCGGCCTGCGGCCGTGCAGCAGTGAGCGGTAGCCGGTCAGGGTGTCGCTGCCTTCGCCTCCCAGGTCATCAATGGTCACCGGGCTGAGGATGCCCGTGGACCAAGCGAGGATCTCCTCCGTGCTGCGGTAGTTGATGCGCAGGCGGTGCGTGCGCCCGGCCACCGATATCCCCAGCGACCTGAGGGAAACCTTCGCGTCGTAGATGCGCTGATGCGGGTCGCCCGTGATGAACACATCGTCGCTGCCGGGCGCCACCGCGCCCCGCAGGACACGCCACTGGGCGGGGTGAAGGTCCTGGGCCTCGTCGACCACCAGATGGTCGTGCGTCGGGTCCGAGGAGGCCAGCAGGTCGGCCGCTCGGGCGCACAGCTTCAGGTGGGTGGTCAACCTCTGGTCGCGCAGCATCTGCTCAAACAGCTCAACGGCAGGCCACAATTGTTCGCGTCGCGCCGGCGACAGCGAACTGCCGCGGCCGCGCCGCACGGCGACCCGGTAGTCGTCCAGAGTTTTCAGGTCCTGGGCGAGGACCACGTGCCGGTATTCCTGCGCCAGGAACTGTTCCGTCCACGGCAGCTTGAGTTTCTTGATGACCCGCTGCCACAGTTGCCGTTCGTCGCGGTCCCCGATCGGCGAAGACGCCTTGCCCTCGAGGCGGGTCACGACGCCGTGCGCGTAGGCGTTGACCGTGGTGATGTCCACCCGGTCAAGCAGGGCCTGGTCGCCGTCCAGCAGCAGGGACAGGTTCTCGCGCAGCGAGGCGGCCAGGGCATTGGTGAACGTGGTGAGCAGGACACGGGTGTCCGCAGAGCGCGAGAGCAGGTGCTTGACCCGATGCAGGGCCACGACCGTCTTGCCGGTACCGGGGCCACCCGTGACCTGGACCGGTCCGCCGAACGACACCCGGTAGGCGACCCGGCGCTGCGAGGGATGCAGGAACACCCGCCAGGCCGCGAACGGCTTCTCCAGGATGTCGGCGAGCTCCTCCGGTCCGGTGACCAGCGTGATCCTGCTGGTGGTGTTGGCGATGACGGCAGCGAGGCTCTCGTCCGGATCGGGACCCGCATCGACGGGCCGCCGTACGGCGACCACGTCTCGGTACACATCCTCCGGCTCAAACCCTTCGGCGAGGTACTGCAGCACCTCGAACTGGTCCTCGGGCAGCAGCGTGCCGAACGCCTCCAGCTGCGCCTTGTCGATGATAGTGCGCACGGCTCGCAGTACCTGGTTGTCGATGCCGAGCTCACGCAGGACAGTGTCCGAGTACGTGGCGAACAGCAGTGAATTCGCCGCGGCCGCCGCCTCCTCCAGCCGCGGGGTCAGCTGCTCGATCGCCACCACGTTGCGTACTTCAAGAGCGCGCGTCGCGGAGTTCGTCGTGTACAGCCGCTTTGCCGCCCAGGAGTACGCGTCGTCGTGCGGGACGACGTTGACGAGCAGGAACACATCGCTGCCGTCGTCCGGCGCGAGGACCACGCCTCGCCAGAAGTCGTTGATGCGTATGGTCCGCATCCGCGCATCGCGGGCATTCTCGACGGACTCCAGGTGCAGCCCCTTGTCCGCGTGCAGCTCCGGAACGGTCAGTTGCTGAAACTTCTGCATCGCCTTGCGCACGCCGGCCTTGACGGGCCGCTCCAGGACGTCATAGCTCTCCCAGAAACTGTTGGCCAACGCGAGCTGCGGCACGACGTGCACTCCCCACCCCAAACGGACACTGCCCAGGTGATCATACGCACGCACTGGCCGCAGGCCACCGCCGCGTCACGGGCCCGTCATACGCCCGGCGACCTGCGCGATCTCGGCGAGGAGCCCCGCCGGATCCTGGTCCAGGTCGAGCGCGTGCTGATTTATGACAATGCCCGCGTGACGCACCCGGTGCGCCGCGTGTGAGGCGTTGCCCTTGGCGTACACCAGGTGCCCCTCACCCAGGCCCAGGGCGGTGCAGTAGGCCAGCATCTGATACAGGTCGGCGTCCGGAAAGCCGCCCGACTTCTCCGCCTTGTACTTAGCGTCCGCCACCGCGCACGGGATACCGTCCGGCCCGTACAGCACGATGTCCGGCTTCATACGGATCGCGGCGGCGTCATCGAGGTGGTGCGGATCCTGCAGCCGGGCAGTGTGGCCGCCGCCGCGCGCGGCCTCCCGCAGGGCGATCGTCACGAAGTCCTCGAACAGCTTGTTCATGTCGAACAGGAACCCGTCGAGACGCAGCCCGCCGGGCGCATGCTCGGCCGAGGTGCCGTCCAGGACGGCCCGCGCCAGGTGCAGCGCGTGATGGTAGCGGGCGTTGAGGCGGGTGGGCTGCCAGTCGGGCATCGTCTGCCCCCGGACGATCGCCGTCACATCGGCGAGCCGGGAACGCTGGTGCAGCAGCCGGCGGCGTACATCGCGCGGTACGCCGGGCAGACGTAGCAGGCGCTCGACGGCCGTGCGCAGGATACGGTTCTCCGCGATGTCGGTGGTGAACTCGTCGTACGCCACCTCCACTGGAAGCGTCGCGCCGAACCGCCGCCGTATCTGCTCGGCCTCCCGGATCCGACCACGCACGACGAGAGCGGTCTCCTCCGCGGCCCGGTATCCCTGCAACAGGCCCTGCCGCAGCGCCCGGTCCACCTGCCGCTCCACGGCGTGCGCGAGCGCGGGCAACAGGTCCCGGTGCTGGGCCACCTCGACGTCCCCTTCCCGCCATGCGTCCTCGGGGTCGAGGCTGTAGCCGAGCAGGAAGAAGAGGCGGGCAATGGGCACCTTCGGTCTGACGCGCACGGTGAACGCCTCCCCACCGCCCGGCACCGCGACGGCTACCGCGCCGACCTTGCTGCCAGCACGCAACGACCAGCGGCCCGGAGTGTAGGGATCGGGTGCCGCATCCACGATGTCCCCGGCGGCGAGGGCTCGGCCGACGCCGTCCGGCAGGGCGAGGCTGACCGCAGGCGCGTGCTCGATCAGCTCGACGCACGACGCCGGTCCTTCGGCTTCGGCGACGGCCGTCACGCCAGGGACTCCCGAAGCGCGGTCAGCCCGTACCGCTTCTCGATGTCCACACCTTCCCCGTAGTGATGCTCCTCCAGCAGCGGCAGGATCTTCGTCCGCCAGGTCCGCTCGAGCCCGCCCTCCCGGTAGACCCCCTTGTTCATCAGGTACGACGGCCCTATGTGGAAGTCCGGATCGTCGATACGGGAGTTGAGCGCGTCGAGCAGATCTGCAGGCTCGGTGTCTTTGTTCTCCTTCACCAGCCAGCGGCGCAGCAGCCCGCTCGTCGGCTCCGTGCGGGGCGAGAGCTCGACGAACGCGAAGCGACGGCGCATGGCCGCGTCCACGAGTGCGATGGACCGGTCGGCGGTGTTCATCGTGCCGATCACGAACAGGTTCGGCGGCAGCGCGAAGTCGTCACCGGAGTAGGTGAGTCGCGCCGACTTGTTGCGGTACTCAAGCAGGAAGTACAGCTCGCCGAAGACCTTCGCCAGGTTGGCGCGGTTGATCTCGTCGATGATCAGGAAATGGGGGATGTGCCGATTGCCCTCGCGGGAGGCGAGGTCGGCGAGTTCACGCAGCGGACCTGCGGTGAGCCGGAAGGCGACCTCCCGGGTCTCCGGGTCCTCCTGCGGGCGGAAGCCCTCAAAGAAGTCCTCGTACGCGTACGAGGGATGGAACTGCACGAGCTTCACCTGCTCGGGACCGCCACCGAGGAACTCCGCGAGCTTCAGCGCGAGATACGTCTTGCCCGTGCCTGGCGGCCCATACAGCACCAGCTGCCGCTCGTCCCACAGCAGATCGCGTACCTCACGCAGCCAGTCCACGTCGTGCACGAGGAGTTCGGTGGCCAGCTCGTCCGTCGGCTCGGGCAGTTCCAGCTCGCGGCGGGCGGTGAGGACGTGGGTCTCCACGCTCGGGTCGCGGTCTACGGCCTCGGCTTCCTCGGCCAGCTCCTGATCGCTGAGTCCCAGCCCGTCGACGAGAGCTTGGACGGGGGACAGGTCAATCACGTCGTGCTGTACGGACAGTTTCTGCTGGAGTTCCTCAGGCAGTTCGTTGTACGGATGGCCATCGGGCCGCCACTCCACGGGCCGGCGCAGATTGGACCGCCGGTCCTCGGACTCCGTCTGTTCCACTTCACCGGTGATCTCCCCGACGTACAGACGCCCATCGGAGATGGTGCAGACCGTGTCGCCGGGCTTCATGCGCGACACGAACGCGTGGAACTCCTCCACCAGCTGTTGCTTCTGGCTGTAGGTGGCCGTGGACTCGTAGTCCTCCTGGACCAGTGCGCGCAGCTGGTCCTTGCTGATGCCCTGCCCGACACCCTGCCGCAGCCGCGACGCGGCCAGGGTGACCCGCCCTTCGGACAGCCACAGCCGCTGGACGAGGTCCAGCCCGCTGACGTTCGAACCACGCACCAGCCAGGGGCGGTTCGGGCCGGGCCAAGTCCCCGGCATGAAGTCGGCGAGGGGCCGGCCGTCCTCGGCCTTCCAGTCGACCCAGCCATTCGGGTTGCGGCCCGAAAGCACCGCCGCCGCTCTCGACGGGGAACCGAAGGTGATTGCTTCCGTCGTCTCCAGCCAGCCGGGCCACTTCTTGGACGGCCTGATCCGTCCTTCCCGAACCAGTTCCTCACGCTGCCGGTGCGCGGCCGCTGCCCGGCCGGCGAACGATGGCACGACCTCGGGCCGCACGGGCTGGCCGGCATCTACGACGAAGCTGCGGCTGCCGTTGTCGCCCACCTCATTCGTAGGGCGCCCCTGGGCGACCGGCCCGCCGTTCGGCAGCCGCAGATAGAACTCCGGGTACTGCAGGCCGTCGTCGGCCATGGTTACCACTCCCCCCACACCGCGCAGAAGATCCACCGACAACGATAGGGGCCCCCTCTGACAGTCGGGTTTCAAGGCAGGCAGGCCGCGACGCTGAAGGATCGCGTCCGCCGTGGATCAAGGCGACATCTACCGCACTCCCGCCGCGCGATCGACGCCGCAGGATGGCGCCGCGCGCCAGGGGCTGCGCGCACCGGCGCACTGGGCTGTCGGTGCGCCAGCCGGCGGCTATCGTGATCGGCATGTCGTCCACGCACCTGCTGATCATCGGAGACCGTGCCGCCCTGAGCTGGGTGGTGACCGAGCAGCGGATGGCGTTCCCGGCGGGGCGGTCCCAGGCGGCCCGTGCTCTGCAGGAGGGCGACGAGGTCTTCCTGTACACCACGCGATGCTGCTTCCGGAACCCTACGCGCGACCTGGGACGTGTCATCGGCCGGGCTTCGGTTGCCAGTCCCGTGCGGGTCCTGGACGAACCGGTGGTCTTCGGGGAGCGCACGTTCACGGAGGGCTGCCGCCTGGAGGTGTCCGGCCTGGCCGAGTTCCGTGAGGGGCTCGTCCTGCGCGACCTGGTTCCGCGGCTGTCCGTCTTCCCGGACCCGGCGACGTGGAGCGTCCGGATGCGACGGGCGTCGCTGACGCTGCCGCCAGGGGATGCCGACCTCGTGCGTACGGAACTGGAGCCGTTGTTGCGCCCCTACGACGAGGCTGTCGAGCAGTACCGCTGGGAGCCGGTGCCAAGTTGAGCCGGCGTGCGGCTCTTTCTCCACCTCCGCGAGACGCGCTGGCAACCGGCTTCCTCCGGACCGTCGGCTGCCCTGCCGAACTCGGTCCCCACTGACTGGCTGACTGGCGCACAGGTCGCTGGGAGGGAGCGGAAGGCGGGCTGATCCGAGATCGCCTGCGACGGCTGTGAGTCCGCGACTTCGGGCGCTACGGTGTGGGCGACAGCCATAGTCCGGTGGGGGGACACATGTCATTCCAGACGCCCATCACGATCGCGAGCGCGCTGGAGATCGCCGCGAGTACGTGTTGCCGGCGATCCAACGTGAGTTCGTCTGGTCGCGCGACAAGATCACCCGGCTGTTCGACAGCTTGATGCGCGGATACCCCATCGGCTCGTTCCTCATGTGGCACGTCCACGAAGGCAACGCCGGTCGTTTCGCCTTCTACGACTTCATGCGCGACTACCACGAACGCGACAACGCCCACTGTGCTCCGACCGGTCCGCTCGGCAACCGGGCCATCACGGCGATCCTCGACGGCCAGCAACGACTGACGGCTCTGAACATCGGCCTCTGCGGGTCGTTCACCGCGAAGCTCCCGCGCTTGTGGGCGAACAACCCACTCGCCTACCCGAAGAAGGTCCTCTACCTCAACCTCCTGCATCGCGGCCACGACGACGACCTGGGTGTCGAGTACGACTTCCGGTTCCTCACCCGGAGGAAGCCGCGGCGGGTACCGATGGCGGCGACGCCCACTGGTACCGCGTGCAGGACGTGCGGGAGTTGGCGACCACCCGGGACGTCATCCGCGCGCTGCAGCGACACGGAGTCGCGGACAACGACACCGCCGGCGATGTGCTGACCCGCCTCCACGAGGTCGTACACGTCACCCCGACGGTGAACTTCTTCCTCGAGGACGCTCAGGAACTGGACAAGGTCCTCAACATCTTCATCCGGGTGAACTCGGGAGGCGCCGTCCTCTCCTACTCCGACCTCCTCCTTTCGGTGGCCACCGCTCAGTGGGTGGAGCGCGACGCCCGCGAGAGCATCCACCGGCTCGTGGACGAGCTCAACGGGATCGGGCAGGGCTTCGCCTTCAGCAAGGACCTCGTCCTCAAGACGGGTCTCGTGCTGCTGGGGAAGGGCGACATCCGGTTCAAGGTGGACAACTTCGACCGCGACACCATGACCAACCTGGAGAAGCAGTGGGCCGACATCGAGAGCGCACTGCGCCTCGGTGTGGCGCTGCTCGCCGACTTCGGGTTCTCCGGTGTCACCCTCACGGCCAACAGCGCGGTCATTCCTCTGGCTTACTACCTCCACCGACGCGGCCTGGGGGACAACTACCGCACCTCGGACGCGTTCAGGGACGACCGTGCGGCGATCCGCCGATGGCTCCAGCGCTCGCTCATGAAGTCCGGCGTGTGGGGCAGTGGTCTGGACCGGTTGCTCACCGGTCTGCGTGCGACCCTGGAGAAGGAAGGCGGACAGGGCTGGCCGACCGAGGCCATCGAACGGGAGATGGCACGTCAGGGCAAGTCGCTCCGCTTCGAGCCCACCGAGATCGAGGACCTGCTGGACCTCAAGTACGGATCGAAGCGGCTGTTCCCGATGCTCGCGATGCTGTACCCGGGTGTCGACACCCGTGACCAATTCCACGAGGACCACATCTTTCCGCGCAGCATCCTGCGCTCACGGGCCAAACTGCGCGCGGCCGGCCTTTCCGAGGACGCGCTGCCTCTCATCGAGGACTGTGCGGACAGAGCGGCGAACCTGCAGCTGCTCAGGGGACCCGAGAACATCTCGAAGCAGGCCGCCCCCGGCCGCCTGGCTCCAGAGGCACTTCGAGTCGGACGCCGAGCGCGAGAGCTGGTTGCGGGAGTACGACGCCACCGGCCTGCCTGAGGACGTGGTGGGGTTCCCGGAGTTCTACGAGGCACGCCGGGCGCGCATGCGTCAGCGCCTTACGAGCCTCTTGGGGACGGCCACCCTCGCAGAGCAGGCGGCCGACACGCCGGATGCCCTGCAAGCCACGCCGGACGACGAGCCCGATCCGGGAAATGAGGGACTCTAGTCCTCCGGTCAGCGGCGGGTCGGGAACGATCCGCGGGGGACCCATGTGCGCCCTGGGAGCAGGCGCGACGTGCCCGCGCACGTGGGACGGCCCGCACAGCTCGCACCGGACGCCACGGCACCTCAGCCCTTCTCGGTGGGCTTTACGTGGTCGCGTCCTTCCTCGGTCCAGCGGATGTCGGTGCCGCCTTGGAGTTCGCGGCCGGAGCACCGGACGGTGACTCCGTTGCCTGCGTCGCCGGCGCGCTGCTGGGCGCTGTCCACGGCATCGGGGCACTGCCTGTGGAGCTGGTGAGCCGTCACCAACTGGCGTGGGTGCTCGACACCTTGGCCCGCGACCTGCTGCTCGAGCTCGTGGATTCACCCAGCGGCGGCGAATACGTGCCGGGTGGGACCGGCACGGGTGGGACCGCTATCCCGGTTGGTGACCCCGCCTCCTAATCGTTCGGCTGCCGCGGCTCGCTGGGGCCGAGGGAGAGTTCGGCCCACACGGTCTTGCCGCCGGGCGGATACGGCTCTGTGCCCCAGCGGTCGGCCAGGGCAGTCACGAGGAGGAGCCCGCGGCCGGTCTCGCTGTCGTGCGGGGTTACGAACTCGGTCAACGCCGTGGGGAGTCGGTCACCGCGGGCGTCGGTGACCGCGATGCGGAGGACGCCGGCGGCCGGGTGGTCGAGAGTGAAGGCCAGACGGAAGTCGCGGCCTTGGACGCGCCCGTGGAGGACGGCGTTCGCGGCTAGTTCGGCGACGATCTGCTCGGCACGCTCGGTGACGGTGGGGGACACCTCCCAGGAGCGCAGCTGCTCATAGGTGAGCAGGCGGCCGAGGCGGGCTCCGCGGCGGGTGGACGACAACTGCTGCGCGAAGGTGCGCAAAGGGGAGCGGAGCTGAGGCGTGGTCGCGTTCATGGGGCCACGGTGCCGGGCGCGCGGGAGTGTGATCCAGGGGTGCGGCCCGTACGGTGCGTCAGCGTAAGGGCGCATTCCGTGGACGGTACGCGAAACCTGCGGTCACCCTGGGTGTTGTCCAGTGCGGGGACGACGGCAACGGCCGGCAACGGCCATGCAGGCAGGTATCTGGAGGTGACCGCGCATGACGGGCGGTGGCGTGGGGGCGAGCGACGAGCTGACGGTCTGCGAGGCGGAACGGGAGCCGGACCCGTCGGACAGTCTGCGGACCTTCGGGGCCGTCGTCCAGGCGTTACGGGAGAACGCGGGGCTCAGCCGGGCCGAGTTCGCAGAGCTGGTCCGGTTCTCCAAGCACACGGTGGAGTCGGTGGAGCTGGGGAGGCGGATGCCGGACGAGTCGTTCGTGGAGCGGGCGGAGGAGGTGCTGGGGAATACCGGGGCGTTGCGGAGGTCGGCGCGGTTTCTGACGCGAGGGGAGGCGGGGCTGGCGGCTTGGTTCCGGCAGTGGGCTCGGCTGGAGAAGGTGGCGGTGAGTCTGGCTTCGTATGAGTGCCGGTTGGTGCCGGGCATATTGCAGTCGGAGGGGTATGCGCGGGCGGTGTTCGACAACGGCATCCCCTTGCTGTCTGACGACCAGCTGGAGGCGCAGGTGGCTGCCCGGCTGGAGCGTCAGAGGGTGCTGTACGAGCGGACTCACGTTCCGTTCAGCTTCATCGTGGAGGAGCATGTGTTCCGGCGTCGGCTCGGGGGTTCCGAGGTGCTGCGGGGCGTGCTCGACCACGTGTTGAAGCTTGGCACCCTGCGGAACGTGACACTTCAAACCATGCCGATGGACACCGAGTTTCACGGTTGCCTGGATGGGCCGGTATGGCTTCTGGAAACGCCGAAGAGGCAGAGGTTCGCTTACTCCGAGGGCCAGCAGAACGGCCGCCTGATCTCCGACGTGAAAGAGGTGAGCCTCCTCTATCAACGCTATGACACACTGCACTCGCAGGCCCTGAACCCCAAAGACTCACGAGGCCTGCTGGAGCGACTGCGAGGAGAGCTATGAGCACGACGGAACTGGTGTGGTTCAAGTCCAGTTACAGCGGCACCCAGGGCGACAACTGCATCGAGGTCGCCGTCACTGAGCAGGCCGTGCACGTGCGCGACTCCAAGGACTCGATGCGCACTCCCTTTGCCGTGGGCCGGGACGGCTGGTTGCGCTTCCTGCACTTTGTGGCGGAGGCCTGAAGACGACGCGCCACGGTGGCAGGCCTGCAGGCGCATGCCACCGTGACGCGTAAACCGGCTCTTCGCAGTTGAGAGCGTAGTCGGGCTAAGCAGGTGGCTCGCGGTCGGCGCTCACTCAGCCTTTCTCGCCGCGTCGCTCCTCGTCCCCGAGCCAACGGCGCGCTCGTTCGGCGATCCCGCTGGAGAGCTGGCCCGTTACCGAGCTGGCCCGGTCGAGGGTCTCGTTGCCGAGGCTCATGGCGGCATCGACGCTTTTTGCTCCTGTCTCGAGCGCCTTGTCCCTCGCCTCCACGGCCGCGTCCACCCACCGTCTCGCCTCCGACGACTGGGGACCAGACTCAATCCCGAGCCGCGAGTGGAAGTCATAGACACGGGTTGCGACATGGTTGCTCGACTGGACTACAGCCGGGGACTTGGTCGGGTTCAGCAGCACCTTCGCGTTGGCCGTGCCGGCAGCCGCATTCATCCGGGCCACCAGACGCTCGGTGCTCCGCGAGATGAGATCCAGCCGCTTCTGTCGGGCAACCCGAAGCCCGAGGCGATGCCGGTCCAGCTCGTCCGGAGCCGCGTCCAGCACTCGATCGAGTTCGAGCACGGCGATCGCGTCCTGCAATTGGAAGCAACGAGCCAGCCCAGCGAGCCACTCCCGAGCCTTGGACTCGACTTCCTTGGCCGTCGTGGCGAGGTCACCGATCTTGGTTTTGCCCTCCATCTTCTCTGCGAGTGCATCGAGTTGACGCAACGCATACGCCTGGGTGTCTGCGATCGCCGCCGGCGCGGCCTGCACCTTTGACCACGTGACCTCGGAGACGCGGCCCACCTGCTCCCGGATGGTCATGGCCTCCTCGATGATGAGGTCCACCCCGATCATGCGGGCCACCACAGCGTCCTTCTGGGCGCGCAGTACGTCGTCGACCTTCTCGTCGATCCTCGCGAGATAGTCGGTGATCTCGTCCATGGTCTGCTGCATCGCGAGCTGTGCCATGATCCCCGCGGCACCAGCCAGAAGCCCCGGATTGGTCAGGAACGAGCCGGCCCCCTTCTCGATCTGGAGCCATGACTTGATCGAGCCAGGTCTCCCCACCATCGCATGGCTGACGCCTGGTGTCTTGCTTTCCATCAGCCCGAACTTCTTGACACGCTGCGCGGACTCCTGGGTCAGCTTCACCCAGCGACCGGAGTTGGCGGCAATGTCCGAACCTGCCTGCGCGACCGCAGCCCCGGTACCGAAGGCGGATTTGAGCCGTTGCAGTTCGAGGTCCTTCGACGGCAGTCCCTCCGAGACGAGGAAGCGTTCGACATCCGTCGCATTCCCGATGACCGCCAGTCCATCACCGTCACTGATCAGCTGAATCTCGTTGTCCATTGCCCGCTCCTGAAGTGGCTTCTCGCAGTTGAGGGTGGTCAGGGTGCGCGCGGCGATCGCCGGGCGGTCAGGCGGGGTGTCGGGGGCCGCGGCCCGGGGGCGGGGTGAGAGTGGAGGTGTAGTTCTCGCCGTCCACCAAGGGATTCTCCAGGCTGACGCCGGCTGCGGCCATGCGGTCGTATTCGGCGAGGATCAGGTCCTTGGTTCGGTAGCTTCCGTACTTGGCCTCGTCCTTGCGGCGGACGATGGGGAACGTGTCGAGAATGTAGTCGGTGTCCTCTCGGGAGACTCCGTAGAGGTGGAAGAAAAGCGCGTCGAGCTCGGCGCGCAACTTCTGACGTCGTTCCTCGTCCCAGCGGAAGGGCGCGCCGCTGTCACCCAGGTCGAGAGCGAACGGCGACATACTGTGAGCGGTGTAGACGAGTTCGAGCAGCCGAGGTCTGATGAATGACGAGTGCTCCCCCATAGGGTGCGGTTTGGGAACCGGGAGCTGCTTGACGATGAAATACGTCATCGAAGTGCCACTGAGTTTCTGTCGCGCGCAGTAGTCGAAGACCATGGAGGACCAGGCGGCGAGCAGGAGTTCAGGCATGACCGTCGGCAGAGCGATGGGCAGCTTGTGTCCGGCTCCGAACTTTGGAAAAGCGGAAGCCACCATCGTTCTGGCGTTTGCCGGGTTGGTAGAGTCACGCCACCCCAGAAGCCACTCCCTGTCCCATTTGCCAGAAAGGCGCTCTTCCAATTCCCGGGCGGGGATCCAGTAGCGGGGTGCAATGGTGAAGCCGGGATCGTCTAGGTTCTGTGGCGTCGGGCCGGGGAGGGCTCTTACCCCGACCCCTGGCTTCAGCTGTACATGCTCATAGCTGCCGTGCCGGGGGTTGAAATGGTGGACCATCTTTCCCTCGTAGAGTGGCGTATATCCCGCCGGGCCCTCACGGGTCGGCCGCTCCAGGAAGGATGACGAGTCCGACGTCATGTGGAAGATCGTCATGAAGGGCCGATCGGGGAATCCCCAAGGATTGTCTGTTTGGCCGTCGGCGATGAGTACCGGGTTCCGCTGGTACAGCTTCTCGGCTATTTCAGCATCGCGTCGCCAAGTGAAGACCGGGCATGTCTTAGAGTTCGGATTGATGGAGGAGACACTCCGATAGCTGATGGAGAACTGCCGTTCGGGGTTCTGTATCTCCTCGACCGTGTCCGCGTGAAAGACGACGACCGGCGGGGCGGCCGAACCCTCCTTGTCGATGGTCAGCAGGCAGAACCTGTCCTCTTGTGCACCGGCGACGTTCGGAAAGAAGTCAGAGTTCCGGAAACTGAAGAGAGACTGCAGCCGGCCGGCCTCGAGGACGGCCGCGAAGTAGAATCTCGCCGGCTCCCCGGTTGCTATTCCTGGCGGGACGATCACTCCCATTCGGCCTCGAAGGGTGATCAGGGATAGGAAGGTCTCTGCAAACAGAGCATAAGTGTTGACGTCTCCGCGGCCCGTCAGGTCGAACCTGCCCGACTCGCGAGCGAAAAGGCTCTCACCCTTTGCCTGACGTTTTGCCTCTTCAAATTCTTGATGGAGGGCCGGGTTCTGGCACTTCAGTTCTGATATCAGCTGTTTCCGGGTATTCCCGGTGGCGGTAGCGATTTCGCTGGAGCGAGTCGCGAAGAACTCCGACTCCTCGATCCTGATCTTTTCCCAGGGAGGGTTGCCCACGGTGCAATGGAAACCGCCCGTCCAGCCAGTAAGTGCATCACTCCTTGCGTTCTCTTGGCTGGCGACTGAGAAGATCTCAGGGAACTCCAGGTGCCAGTGGAAGAACTTGTACTGCTGGGAGAGGCGGATGATCTCCTCGTTCGTGCTCATCGGGATGCCGTTGGACGGGTTCTGGAGGTCCCGGAAGACCCCTTCCGTCACGGGAGTCGGGGCGCCTTCCCGCTTGGGCCAGACGAAAGCTGCGCACCAGGCGTCGGCGACATGAACGGCCCGGACGTACTCCGCCGACTGCTCCAGCTCGCGGAAACGGCTCGACTGCAGCCGCACATCGCGAAGCGTGTCGGCGCGTGCGCCGCTGATCTCGCGCAGGCTCTCGGCAAAGGCGGCGTTGGACACCCAGATACGCTCCTCGGTGTGGAAACTGAGCTGGCCGCCCCGCTCGGCGGCGTTCCGCTTCCTCACTGCCGCCGCGATCTTCTTGTCGTCGCTTTCGATCGGCTTGAAGGCGTCGTCCGGGATACCCTTCGCCAGCAGCGCCGGCGTAGCCCCGATCAGCGCGTTGCCGTGCTTGATGTGGGCGTCCAGGAAGCCCAGCGGCTTGCCCGGTTCCAGGGCCTCCAGCCACAGCGACACCTTGGCCAGTTCGACCGCCATCGGGTTGAGGTCCACGCCGTAGATGCATCGCGCGACCACCTCGTGCAGCGCGTGCCGTACCGCGTCGATTGTCGGCTCCGGGTTCTGCTCCCGTACCGCGGCCACCCGCTTCGCGATTCGCCGAGCCGCAGCGACCAGGAAGTGGCCCGAGCCGCAGGCTGGGTCGCAGACCGTCAGGCTCAACAACTCCTCGACGATGGCAGGCCCCGGGTCCGGCTGGCCCGAGCGCGTTGCCCGAATCTCGCCCCGCTTCACCGCATCGTCGATCACCGGGTCCAACGCGGAGTCCAGCAGGCACTCGATCAGCGAGGACGGTGTGTAGTAGGAGCCCGTCGTCTTCCTCGCGTTACCCGCCAGCTCGACCAGTTCGAAGGTGCGTTCCGTCGCGGTGTGCTTCGGGACCAGCTCCAGCAGGGACTCGTAGATGGAGCCCAGCTCCTCCGCGTCCAGGTGGCGGTAGTCGACCACCCGGTTCCGCTTGCTGCTCGTGTCCCGCACGATCGACAGCGCCCGGACCGCCTCCAGCAGCGGCTCGTTCGACAGTGACAGGCCGTGCAGGACCTTGTCCGCCTCCGTGTCGTCGAAGATGCCGCCGAGGCCGGGCAGGCCCAGCTCCGGCAGACCGTCGTCGTTGCCCAGACCCGACAGGACGAACCGAAGCGCCTGGTACAGGTCGCCGTGGGCCGTGCCCCGGCGGCGCTGGGCGTGCCGGCGCAGGCGGGCCGAGGAGAAGTACGCGGCGTAGCGCTCCTTCGCCGTCTCGTCGGCCGACGGGGACAGCAGGACCTCGCGGTCCTCGGCCACGAACAGGAACAGGAGCCGGTAGACCATGCGCAGCAGCGCGTAGTGGAAGGTCTTGACCTCCAGGGTCTCCCGCAGCTCCCGGTTGTCCGGGTGCTTCAGGAAGCCCGTGCCCAAGGTCGTGATCGCCCGCTGGACGCCCTTCCTGAGCTGGTCCAGGGCACGGGTGCCCTGGGCGATCGCCTCCGTGCGCCACTTCTCCAGCCAGCACGTCGACGGTGCCGCGTCCTCCGCGACCTCGAAGCGCGAGACGTGCAGCAGTCGGTACAGCAGTACGAACTCGCTGAACAGCTCGGCGTCGAAGATCGCCTCCAGGTCGAACTCGACGTAGGACGCCGTGGCCAGGGCGCTGGAGTCCCGGAGCAGGCGGACCTGGCGGCCGTTCGTCAGGACGCCCCACAGGTGGGCCTCGGTGCGGTTCAGGCACTCCTGGAGCATGGACTGCGGCGGTACCGTGCCCGCGCCGCCCGGTCGCTTGTCCAGGTTGGCGTTCCACGCCACCTGGTGGAGGAGCGCGTGCTGCCAGCGGTGCGAGACCTCGAACCGCTTCTCCGTGTCCGAGTCGGCCGTGACGCCCTCCGTGCCGATCGGCGTCAGACGACCGAAGCCCAGCTCCCGCCACAGCGGCGCCAGCCAGTCGGCAGCCGCGCGGCCCGTCGGGTCGGTCGCCGGCAGGCCCGTCTCCCCGTCCTCGGGCAGGTGCTTGCGCAACTCGCGCCAGAGCGGCTTCAGGTACTCCCAGCTGCGCTCCGCCTCGTCCCGTACCGAACGCGACGAGGGCAGGCCGTAGTCGGCCGGCTTCGAGCCCGGGACGTCCTTGCCCTCGGAGATACGCAGCAGCATGTCGGCCGGCAGCAGACCTCCGACCGTGTGGACGGCGGTGAACACCTGGTTGCGAGTCGTGGCGGACATCAGGCGGACGCTCCAGAGACAGCAGCAGGGGCGGGGGAGGAGGCGGAGGGGTTCGCGGGCAGATACAGGTACGCGCCCAGGACGTCGGCCGGCTTCTGGGCCGTCACCGACAGGCCCCGGACGATCTCGCCGGAGGCCTGGCGCACTCGGCGGTGCGAGGCGTCCAGCTCGGCGGCCAGGTCCTCGCCGTACGTCTCCAGGTAGGCGTTTGTATCGGGCAGTTGGTCGAGGATGCGCTTCATCATGCGCTCGCCGAAGTGCGGGTCCGTGTTCTCGGACGCCGTCGCGTCCAGCAGGGCCGCCGCACGCTCCTGCGACAGCCACACCGCGTTCTTCGGGGAGCCCTCGAAGGCCAGCAGCCTCGCGTCCTCCGCGACCAGCTGCCTCTCGCCGCTCCGCGACGGCAGGGTCAGATGGAAGCGGTAGCGGACCAGGAGCAGGGTCGTGCGCGTCGTCACCGCGTCCGTCGTCACCACGCCGCAGCGGCGTGCCGGGCGGGCGCCGTCCGCCTGGGTGTCCAGCGCCGCGTTCAGGACGTGCGACGCCAGCGCGCCCACCACCGGGTCCGTCCGTACCAGCGCCGCCTCGCCCCGCGCCACCGCCGGATCCGTCCGGAACGGGATCGGACGGTCCTGCTCGATGACCTCCGCGCCCACGGCCGTCGCCAGCGCGTCCCGCAGGCCCGCCGGCGTACCGCCCACCTGGGCCGTGAAGTCCTCCGACGGATCGGCTCCCCGCAGCACCGCGCCCAGCGAGCCCAGCGCCTCCCGTACGAACGTCCTCACCTCGCCCGTACCGCCCAGCGCGTCCCGGATCGCGGCGACCTCCCTGGCCACCTCCTCCGGGTGGATCGAGCGCTGCGCGAACCGCGAACGCGACGCCTTCTCCCGTTCCGCCGCCGAGTTCCAGTCGCTGTCCAGCTTCGCCGTGCTCACCTTGAACGCGTCCGCGCCGAACAGGGCGTCCTCGTTCTCGCGGCCGCGCATCAGCAGCCACTCCACGATCGCGTCCGTCACACCCGTCGACAGCTCGTCCGGGACCGACACCGAGATGCCCAGGTCCTTCTTGATCTGTCGGTGCTTCTTGATGAGGACTTCGAGGACCTTGCCGTCGATGCCGTTGTCGTCGCCGTACAGGGTGATGACACGGACCTCGTCACGGCGCTGGCCGTAGCGGTCGACGCGGCCCTCCCGCTGGTCGTGGCGGGTGGGGTTCCACGCCAGGTCGTAGTGGACCACGGCGTCGAAGTAGTGCTGGAGGTTCACGCCCTCCGACAGGCAGTCCGTGGCGATCAGCACCCGGCGCGCAGCAGCGTCCTCGCCGGCCTCCGTCGCCAGCGCCTCGATGTTGTCGATGCGCTGCTGCGGG
The DNA here is from genome assembly GCF_040680215.1 of Streptomyces sp. NPDC052107. Classification (NCBI taxonomy): domain Bacteria; kingdom Bacillati; phylum Actinomycetota; class Actinomycetes; order Kitasatosporales; family Streptomycetaceae; genus Streptomyces; species Streptomyces sp. NPDC052107. The sequence goes on along the minus strand of NZ_JBFAWG010000039.1, from coordinate 47,154 downwards.
GACAGCTCACCCGTTACCGCCTTGACGACCGTCTTCGCGCCCAGCGGACCGCGCTTCTTCGTCTCGAGGTCGTTGGCCAGCTGCTCGGCCAGGTACTTGGCCGTGGGAATGTAACGGCAGAAGACGATCGGGTTGTAGCCGTCGGCCAGCAGCCCCTTGAGGTGCTTGATCAGGGCCATCAGCTTGAGGTCCTGCGCCGGGCCCTCCAGCTCCTGCGCGCGGCCGGCGAGTTCGGCCAGGCGCGAGCGCGGGTCATCGGCCTCGATCTCCGCGCCCGGCGCTACGTCCATGCCCTCCATCGAGTCGCTGTCGGCCGCGTCGCTGTTCAGCGGCGCGCCCAGCTCGTCGGCCTCCTCCGCCGAGGACGCGACCGCCGCCGCGGACCTCGTGCGCAGCGTCTGCGCCGCCGCACGCGGGGACGACACCAGCGAGCGCAGCAGCGCGATCGCCGACCACCACGCTATTCGGGCCTCGCGCCGGCCCCGGTTGTCCGCCTCCTCCACCCGCTCACTCGCGTAGGCGATCGCGTCGTCCAGCAGGGCCCGGTACTCCGGGGACAGCTTGTACGTCTCGTCCTTGAAGTAGCGGTCCGAGGGGAACGCGGTGCGCTCGGCGAACGAGTCGTCGGCGAGGCCGTCCTCCTTGGTGAGGTACTGGCGTACGTCCGCGCGCTTTCGGGCCACGAAGTGCTGGGCCAGCAGCTTCCTGCCCCCGTCCGACTCCAGGTTCACGTGTGCCAAGTCGGGCTTGACCAGGCCCAGCAGGTTGCGGAACGCGGACTCCTTGCCGCTGTGCGGGGTCGCCGTCACCAGCAGCAGGTGCCGCTCCTCGTCCTCGGCGACCCGCCGCAGCAGCTCGTAGCGCAGCTGGTTCTGCGTGCCGGTCTTGGTGTCGTCGGAGGCCACGCACGTGTGCGCCTCGTCGACGATCACCAGGTCGGGGCAGTGCCGTACGAAGTCGTCGCGGTGACGGGTGGACTTGATGAAGTCCGTGGAGACGATGACGTTCGGGTAGCGGTCGAAGAGGGACTGGCCCAGGTCCAGGCCGCGCTCCAGGCGGGTCACCGTCGATGACAGCACCAGCTCCGCGTCGATGCCGAACTTGCTGCGCAACTCCTGCTGCCACTGTTCGGCGAGCGCGGGGGAGCACAGTACCGCCAAGCCCGACGCCTCGCCCTGTGCGAGCAGTTCGCTCGCGATCAGGCCCGCCTCGACGGTCTTGCCGATGCCGACGTCGTCGGAGATCAGCATGCGGACCGTCTTCTGACGCAGCGCCATCAGCAGCGGGACGAGCTGGTACGCGCGCGGCTCCACGGCGATGCCGGCCAGCGAGCGGAACGGGCCCGCACCCGAGCGGAAGCCGACCCGCAGGGCGGTGCGGAGCAGGCCGGCCGCCCGCTGGTCGCCGAGGTCGCTCGGCTCCGGCGCGGCGAACCGGGCCTCCTCGACCGTCTCGAACGCCGGGAACACGGCGGCGACATCGTCGTCCGAGCCGCCGAGCGGGCGCAGGACGAGCAGATCGGGCTTGCTCTCGGGGAGCACCACCCATTCGCGGCCGCGGGCCTTCACCAGGGAACCTGCGGAGTACGTGAGTGCCATGTGTGTTTTCGAGTCCTCAGGAGAAGCTGGTCGTCAGATGGCGGTCGGCGTGCCGAAGTAGCGGGCGTTGTCGGCGGCGATGGCGTCCCAGTCGGCGTCGTGCGGGAAGCGGACGACGTCCCAACTGGCGTTGAAGAGGCGGTCCTCGGCGTCCTCGTCCCGGAAGGTGTCCTGCGCCTTGTCGGGGGTGTCGACGAAGACGGCCACGTTTCCGCCCGGGAGCCGGTAGACGAAGTCGGGCATCGCGTTCGCCTCGGTGAGGAAGGGTCCGGCCTCGTCCGGCAGGTTCAGTCCCCGCGCCTTCACCCAGCCGAGGAAGTCGCCCTGGGCGGCCAGCTCGGCCACCGATCGCGCCTTCCGCGTCAGTTCATCCCGCGTCGCCTCATTGCGCTGCTGTGCGAGATGGCCCTTCAACTCCGCCTGAATCGCCGGGGTCACCTCGTCTGGGGCGATCTCCCACACGAGATCGCCTGCTTTCCACCCATCCGGCGTCGGAGCGACTGCGGTGGCTACGCCGGGCCTCGCCTGGTCGAGCAGCCGCCGGTACTGCTCCGACCGCGACTCACCGCGCGATTCGCGCTCCGAAGTCGCCGAGGCGAACCGCACCAGCAGGTGCTGGGCCGCGTGGCGGTTGATCAGCGCGTGGTCGAGCTGGTTGCCGTACGTCAGCAGGCACTCGTAGCAGCCCAGGGCGCAGGGGCGGTCCGGGTGCGGGCCGCCCAGGTCGGTGCCGTCCTCGTCGAAGTGGCAGATCGACAGGGCGTACTGGGCCGCCTTCGCCAGGGCATCCGGCTCCGCCTGGAGGCGGCGCAGCACGCCCGCGCCGCCCTCGGCGGCCTCCATGAACAGGAACCGGTTCCGGGGTCCGTCGTCCGGCGGCAGCAGTTCGCTGGACAGCTCGGCGTCCTCCAGCTCGAACGCGGCCTCGATGCCCCGCTCCAGCGCGTACATGAGGGACAGCGCCTCGGGCTCGGGCAGCGCCTCGTCGAGGGTGACGACGAGGATGTTGCGGCGGTCCTCGACGTACGGGATGACCCGCTTCTTACGGCGCCGCTCCTTGCCGTCCTCGTCGACCACGGGCAGCTCGCTGGAGTCGCCGGAGGCCTCGGCGGCGTCCTTGTCGTTCATCCAGCGGCCGTCGGCGAGGTCGAGCCAGTACCCCGCCGGCTCGTCCTTCTTGGCCCGCACCCGGCCGAGGTTGGTGATGCGGACGGTCGCCGAGTCGCCGTACGCCAGATCGGCCAGCGACGCGCCCGTGGCGTCCGCGACGGACGCGTTGAGGCGGCCCTTACGGGCGCCGTGGTCCTGGAAGCGGTACGACATCTCCAGGCGGAAGCCTGCCCGGCGGCGCTCCTCCTCGTCGGAGGAGATCCGCTCCCGGCGCGTCGTGTACACGGTGTGCAGCTGGAGCAGGCCGTGGGTGGCCGCGCCCAGCGGTTCGTCGCACATGTGGCAGCGGTCCTGGCGCTCCGCCGGGTCGTGGTGGTATCCGCAGTGCGCGCAGCGGCGGGCCTCGCTCGTCGCCAGGTCGCCGGAGGAGTCCGGCGGCAGCTGGATGCGGGTCACCTGGTAGCGGGCGCCCTCGTGGTAGATGAGCGCGCCGGGGCCGAACTCGCGGATGGCGAGGAAGCGGGGGCGCTGGAGGTAGTCGCCGTCGCCCCGGCGGCGGCCGATCGTCGGGATGTAGGCGGCCAGGGGCAGGCGCGGGAAGCTGTAGCCGGGGAGGAAGCCCTCGGAGGCGAGGTAGCGGTAGGGGTTGAAGTCGGAGAGGACCGACTTGCTGTCGACGCTCTCGTTCATCAGCAGGTTGAGTTGTGTCTCCGCCTCGCGGCGGCGGGCGTTGGCCCGGTTGCGGTCGCTCTCGGTGAGGCTGTAGTCCAGGCGCCGCTTGTTCTGGATGTACTGGTCGTCGAGCGCCGCGCGGAACAGCTGCCGCCACCGGTCGAAGGCCCGGTCGAAGCGCTCCGGCACCGTGCGCACCCGGTCCTGGATCCAGTCGTCGTGCCACCACGTGGTGTCCGCGAAGTCCGGCAGAAGCGGGCCGAGCACCCTCAGGGCCGCGTCCACCGTGCGGTGCTGCGCACTCTCGTCCAGAGAGGCGGCGAGGATGTCGGGCAGCAGCTCCAGGTCGGGGTTCGGGCGGTCGCCGGTGTCCGGGTGCGACACGTCCAGGACCTCGGGTATCGCGCGGCCCAGCTTCAGGCCGGCCTCGGCGATCCATATGCCCTGCAAGTGGGAGAGGACCAGGTCCTCGTTGGCGAGGTCCAGGCGCGGCGGGGCCACCGCGCCCGCCACCATCCGCTCCGAGCGGCGGAAGTAGTACTGGTCGTGGCTGTTGCCCGTCGCGCAGTACGTCGTCACCAGTGCGGGCTGGCCGCTACGGCCCGCCCGTCCCGAACGCTGGGCGTAGTTGGCGGGCGTGGGCGGCACGTTGCGCATCATCACCGCGTTGAGGGAGGAGATGTCCACGCCCAACTCCATCGTGGGGGAGCAGTACAGCAGCTTCAGCTCCGCCTTGCGGAACGCCTCCTCGCGCCGCTCCCGCTCCTCCGGGGCGACCTGGGCGGTGTGCTCGCGGGCGAACAGCCCGGACAGCGCGCTCGCCGCCTCCTGGTACAGGTCCCGGAAGAAGGTGTTCACGCGCGGGCCGTCGCCACTGGGGTAGGTGCGGGTCAGCGGGTCGTGCGTGCCCGTCTCGCCCTTGCCGGCACGCCAGATCAGCGACTGGGCCGCCACCCGGTAGCCGGTCGTGGCCGGTGTCGTCGGCCTGCGGTAGCGGCCCGCGCGCTGCGGGGCCTCCGCCACCTCCTTCACCAGGCCGTTGGCGGCCAGCACCTTCAGCAGTTCCGCGATGACGAGCTGCAGATCGTCGGGGGAGAGCTTCTTGAACGAGGCGTCGGCACGCGTGAGGTACTTGCCGAACTTGCCGCGCGCCGAGACGAACAGGCCGGAGCGGTCCAGCCCCCGGCCCGACGGATGCGGGTAGGCGGTGCCCACGCGGGGCCGGTCGGAGGCCGACAGCACCCACGGGTCCACCAGCCGCTCCTCGCTCGCCCGCTGCAACGCGTCGAAGTCGTCACGGAAGTACGACACGTCGATGGCGAGCGAACGGCGCATCTCGTTGAGCAGCACCTTCATGATCTCGGCCCGCAGCGCCGGATCGGCGTCCCGCAGCGCCGCGTGGGTGTGCGCCCAGCGGTCCTGCTTGTCCGCGACCCAGCGCAGGTCCGCGTAGTCGATCTCCAGTAGGCCGGTCTGCTCCAGGTTGGGCATGGTGATGCGCCAGCCGCGCTCCAGGTCCAGGTAGAGCCGGAAGGCGACGACGTCGCGCAGGGTTTTGGCCGCGGACTTGGCGAGCGTCGGGGGCGATTCGTGCTCGCCCGTGTAGTCCATGGGGCTGATGCCGAGCGCGTTCGTCACCGCGGAGGCCAGCTCCTCATGGGTGAGGCCGTCCTCGCCCGCCTCCAGCGCGGCCCGGTACAGCGCCCCGCGCAACTGGGTGATCTGCACGAAGTCGTTGAAGTGACCGGCCTGAAGTGAGGCGTCCTGGCGGTTGTCGACGAAGGTCAGGAGCTTGCGGGCCTCCTTGTCCAGCGCCTCCTCCGGCACCGACTTCAGGGACCGCACCACCGAGGCCGAGATGAGGGAGGTCGCCGAGGAACGGCCCTCCTGGTCCAGCGTCGCCAGCTTGGCGAAGTCCCGGCCGCGCGTCTGCTCGTAGGCCACACCGCAGTGCAGGCAGAACAGGAACGGCGACGGGATGAACGCGGCCTGCAACTCGCCCCGGCCCTCGTAGCCGAGCGGGTCCACGGTGACCGCGCGCGGCACTCGGTCGCGGAACGTCTTCCTGACCACCTCCTGGCCCTTGTCGTCCACTTCCAGCCAGGACTCGGGCAGCCGGCGGTCGTCGACGGCGTACTGGACGCTGGAGGGCCAGGGCCGCTCCTGGTCGATGAAGAGGTAGCCGTCGCCCTGGCGTCCGCCCGTGGCGGAGGTGTCGCGGCGGGCTTCGTAGCGGACCTCGGCGTCCTTCTCGGTGCGCCAGACGGTCAGGTACTCCTGGCCGCACTCACGGCAGAACGCCAGTGGCATCAACAGCTTGCCGCCGCTGCCCGGCTGCTCCAGCTGGTAGGAGCGGGTCAGGTGGCGGGAGAGCTTGTCCTCCAGGGTGACGTAGACGGTGTCGCCCTTGGACAGGAACTGGTGCAGCCGGAACGCGAACAGGGGACGGTCGGTGACCGGGTGCCGGGCCTGCGAGCCGGCTTCCAGGGTCGCCTCGATGGCCGTGGCGCAGTCGTCCTTGGACACCCCCGAGCGCTCCGCCAGTTCGCCTGCCGCGACCTCGATCTTCGTGGGCCGGCGGCGCACCAGCCGGCCCGTGGCCTCGTCCGTGGCCAGGCCGAAGCGCGTCTCGATCCAGCGGGCCAGCGGGTCGCGCACCAGATCGTCGTACGCGCGCGGCGCGGCCGGTGAGGTGAGGCGCTCGGCGGGGACGGTGTCGGGCGCTTCGGCGGTGGCGCGTACGAGCGTCTCACCGATGACGTGTTCCGGCCTGACCGTCGTGCCGAACAGCCTGCTCGCCACGTCGGCGACCACCTTCTTCTGGTCCTCGACGGTGCCTTCGGTCGACATGGTGGCCGAGGTGCCGATGCACTGCACGTCGGGCGCCTGGCAGGCCTCGCGTACCCGGCGGATGAGCAGGGCCACGTCCGCGCCCTGCCGGCCGCGGTAGGTGTGCAGCTCGTCGAAGACCAGGAACTCCAGGCCCTTGGCCATCTTGATGAGGCTCGCCCGGTCGGCGGGCCGGGTCAGCATCAGCTCCAGCATCACGTAGTTGGTGAGCAGGATGTCCGGCGGGTTGTCGCGGATCTCCTTGCGCTTCTCGTCGTCCTCCTGGCCCGTGTAGCGGGCGAAGGTGACCGGCTCGTGGCCGTGGCCGTACCCGTCGCGCAGGTACTTCTCGAGTTCTTTGAGCTGACTGTTCGCCAGCGCGTTCATCGGGTACACGATGACGGCGCGCACCCGCTTGACCGCCTTCGGACCTTCGGAGTCCCGCTCATGAAGGACGCGGTTCACGATCGGAACGATGTACGACAGAGACTTGCCGGATCCGGTGCCGGTCGTCAGGACGTACGAGGCGCCGCGCGCCGCGGCGTCGACGGCCTCGCGCTGGTGGCGGTGGAGGGTGAGCGGCCGCCCGTCGGGGACGGTGCCGCCCTCAGTCTTGCCGGCCTGGAAGATCCGGGCGCACTCCGGGTGGAGGACCTTTTCGCCAACCAGTTCCGCCACCGTGCCGCCGCTCTGGAAGAACGGGTTGAGAGACAGCCAGGGATCGGGCCACTGCGACTTGTCGTCGAGGTCCTTCTCCACGAACGCCGCGATGCGGTCGTCGCGGATGACGGTGCCGCCCTCGGTGAAGTCGCGGTAGTCCTTGATGAGGGCGCGGTGCACACCGAAGACGTCCATCGCCGTGCCGGAGGCGGTGACCGGGGCCGGCCGCGGGGCCTGGCCCGAGGCGGCTGCGGTCGTACGGGTGGCCGTCGCGCACAGGGGCCGGGTCGGGTCGAGGGCGCTCCAGTGGGGGAGCCGAACCGTGCCCCCCTCTTGCACGGCCAACGGGGAGAGCACATCACGAACTTCGGTTGCGTCGGCGGGACGGTCCGCCGGGTCCTTCGCCAGCAGCCGCCCGACGAGGCGGATCAGTTCGGCGGGTATCTCGCTGCGGATGACGGCGAGGGGCGTCGGTTCGGCCTCGAGGTGCTTGCGGGCGAGTTCGTACGGGGACTCGCTGGTGAAGGGCGGTACACCGATGAGCATCTCGTACAGCACGCAACCCAGCGCGTACAAGTCGGCGGCCTGGGTGACCAGTCGGGCCTTGAACTGTTCGGGGGCCATGTAGCGGGCGGTGCCGACGCTGACGCCCGTGCTGGTGAGCCGTGCCTCGTCCGGGTCGTCGACGATGCGGCCCATGCCGAAGTCGAGGACCTTGACGGTCCCGCCCCGGGTCAGCATGACGTTCGCCGGTTTCAGGTCGCGGTGTACCACGTCGGCGGCGTGCGCTGTGGCGAGGCCGTTGGCGATCTGGGCGCCGATGGCGGCCACCCAGGAGAGGGGCAGCTGGCCTTCTTCCACGATGAGGTCACGCAACGTCTCGCCGTCGAGGAACTCCATCGCCAGATAGGGCAGTCCACCGTCCTGGGTGACGCCGCCTGCGATGAGCCCTGTCAGGTTCGGGTGTTCCAGGCGACGCATGATGCGGACTTCGCGGGCGAACCGCTCCACTGCCTTGGTGTCCGCGCCGGTGTCGATCAGCGCGCCGGTGCGGCTGCGCAGGATCGTCTTCACCGCGACCGTGTGTTCGGTGCTGCCCTCCGGGGCTTGGAGATCCTCGGCGCGGTGTACCTCTCCCATGTTGCCCTTGCCGATGACCCGTCCGATGCGGAATCTGCCATCGATCAGCTCGTGGCCCACGGCCGCCCCCTGCCCCTTTTTTGTCACTGTCCCGCTGCGGGACTGGCCCCTGCACCCGCCGCAACTCCGCTTGCTGGAGCGGAAAGTGCGGTCCCGGACACCGTACACGAAAAGTGTCAACATTCATAGTTCAACGACCCGTTGACACTGTTAACGCATCACCTCTACGCTCTGGCCGTCCAGTTGGGTCGGGGGGTGACATGGTGGGGCTTCATGCAGCCGGTGGGCAGGGTGCGCGCGTGTCGGGGGCTGCGCTGACGGAGCTGCTGATTCAGCTCCGCCGGGCCGCGATAGACGGCGTCGTGCCGGAGAACGTGTTTGCGGCACAGGTGCGCAAGCTCGAGCTCGGCGACAGCGAGCGCGAGCGGCTGAGGGAGGAACTGGCCAGGCTCCGCGTACCTGTCCAGAAATCGGTGGTGCATGCAAACATCGACACTCCGGATGTGGAAAAGGTTGCATCGAACCGTGAAGAAAATGTGTCCCCCCGGCTCGATCGAGTGCTGACCCTGCTCGACCGCTATGCGGACACCGGCGGATACGTGACATCCCGGGCATGTGAAGGCGTGATCCGGCTCGCCGGTCTCGACGCGCGCGAGGCCGCAGCCCTGCGGGCCGCGGCTCAAGTACGGGCCGAGGAGGCGCTGGAGACGACGCAGCAGGGCGCAGGCGCAGACGAGGGTCGGGTGACGGATGAGGACGCTGCGCAGGCCGGGGAGCACGTCGAGGAGGCGTGGACGGACGGTCCGCAGGAGGAGCCGTTGCCCGAGCCGTCCCAAGCGCTGGTTCGGACAGAAAGTGACCTCGCCGCTGCCGTCGCCAGCGCCCAGTCCGTGCTGGAGGAGGACCGTTTCCGCCGTCGACCCGAGAAGTACCTGCTCGCGGCCCAGGAGGAGGTCGGCCTCAGCGTGCTCCTGCGGGGCGGCGCTGACACCATGGCGCAAGAGCCCGACAAGGACGCGCTGAGCGGCCTGCCGCCGGACGACATCAGGGTCCGCGCGCGGGACTGCCTGGTCCTGCACAATCAGCGACTCGTGCACAAGCTGGTGCCGCGCTACCTCGATCAGGGGCTGGACTATGAGGACCTGTTCCAGTGCGGAGTGCTCGGTCTGATGACGGCGGCGCGGAAGTTCGACCCCGCCAAGGGCTTCAAGTTCTCCACCTATGCGACCTGGTGGATCCGACAATCGATCAGGCGGGGCATCGCGGACGAAGGAAACCTCATCCGCATCCCCGTGCACATGCATGAGCAGGTCTGCAAGGTCGCGCTCGCCGAGCGCACCCTGTACGGCCAGGGCAAGCCCGCCGGAGTCGTCGACATCGCCGTGTTCTGTGACATGACGGTGGAAAAGGTAGGGGCCGCCAGACGACTGAGTCGACGCACCGACTCCCTCGACCGGGTCATCAGCGACGGAGCGACCCTCGGCGACTTCGTCGGGGAGAAGCGCCCCCTGCCTTCGGTGGAGCACGACGTGCTCAACGCAGACCTGACCGAACACATCATGAGCGTGATGGACACGTTCCCCGAGCGAGAGGCGCGCATTCTCATACGACGCCTCGGCCTGGACGGAGACGAACCCGCGACGCTGGAACAGCTGGGGCAGGAGTTCGGCGTGACCCGGGAGCGGATCCGGCAGCTATACGTCAAGGCGCTGCCCACGCTGAAACACCGCGTGGAGGCGGCAGGCCTCGTAGGAGCGCACGCGCCCGAAGAGGAGACGGAACCCCATGCGGCGCAACCTGAGCGGATCATGGCACGCCCGCACCGTCGAGTGCCGGTTTCCACTGTCGTGCCGCGTGGGCAGGCGCAGGGGGCTGCGACGGAACACCGGGTGGTTGTCGGTGCCGCTGCCGCCGCGGCAAAGAAGCTCAGTGGCGTGACCGACGAGGGGACGGCGACGGTTCCGCTTGTGTTGCCTGTGGGGCAACCTGAGTTCGCGCATGGCGGCGAGCCGGCCGACGTGCCGGGCGAGCCGGATGCCCACGTAGTCGACGCGGACGTTGACCTGCCCACCGACACCCCCGCCCGGCCGATTGCGGACCTGCCTGCGCAAGCCGACGCGGCCCTGGCACCTGAGCCGGCGCACCGCCCACCTGCCCAAAGGGAGGTCAGCAGCCCCGCCGCGCCGAAGGCCGAGGTCGGGCTCGACGTCGAGAAGGAGACGGTTTCCGACGTGGCCGGCGCTGCCCACTTTCCGCAGAACGCCACCGACTGGGACAAGGCGCTCCAGATGTCGACACGGCCGTTCGGCGGGGGAGTGGCCTGGCTCGCCGAGTACGCACTGTTGGCCGTGGGGCACCCCCAACTGACGGTGCTCCTGGGACCCTCCGCTGCTGACGCCGTGGTGCGAGCCGGGCGGGCACGAGGCATGCTCGACCGTCCCGTGGTCTCCGCTCTGGAGGTGCTGCAGCGAGTCTTCGACGCCCTCAAGGACGCTGGGTGCAGACCCGAGCAATTTTTCGAGCGGCCTTCCGAGGCCTTGGTAGGGATGACGCCCAGGGCGTATCTGGCCGCACGGCCCCTGGTCAGTGGTGAGTCGCGTCTCGCGGTGCGCGACGCGCTGCGTGAGTTCACCCATGCACAGGCGGCACTGCCCGAGGGTGCCTTGCGGCCCGACAGCGCGACCACATCCGACGATCCCCGCGCCGAAAGCGAGTCTGCGTCGGTGGCTCCGCTTCCGCAGCACATCCAAGCCCGGCCTGCACTCCTTGGAGCGGATGCACAACCGCGTGCGGACGAGGCGGCCGGAAAGGTAGAAACATCGTCCGTGGGCGCTGGCGCGGGTACCGCGCCGCAGCCCCCCTCCGCGCAGCCGCCGCCGGGCACCGACCTGACCCTCGCGAAGGTGCGGGCGGAACATGAGGCTGTCACCGCCCTGCTGCAGCAGGAGCACGAGCGTCGGCTCACCGAGGAGCGGCGCGCGGCCGAACAACGGCTCGAGGCTGCCCAGGCGGAGGCCCAGCGTCAGGTCGACGCCATGGAGCAGACGCTGCTGCAACGCATGGATGAAGCACTGGCGCGACAAGAGCGGCATCTGCGACGCCAGGCCGAGGAGCGCATCGCGGAGCTCAGAGAGGAGCACCGCGAGGCGATCCTCGTTGCCACGCGGCGCGCGGAGCAGGCCGCAGAGGCGACCTCCCCGGCTGCCGCCCAGCGCATCTCCTGGTGGCAGGCACGCGCGAACGAGGCGCACCAGCAGCGGCGCCAATACCGCGAGGAGACACAGGAGCGCATCACGACCCTCGAGGCTGCGCTGCGACAGGCCGAGTCACAGCTTGCCGCCCGCGACCGCGCCGTCTACGAGGCGGGGCAGCGCGAAGCGGCCAGCGTGGCGCAGGCCCAGCAACGAGCCGAGGCGGCGGAGCAGTGGGCCCAGGCTCTGGTGGCGGCAGCGCAGCAAGCCGAGGCCAAAGCCGTAGACGCCGAAAAGCGAGCCGCTGCACGTCTGGCGCAGGCCGAACACGACGCCCGTGTGCGCATCGCCGAGTTGCAGGCACAGCTCGCCGCGCTGCAGAGCCCAACCGCCGGCCGGGCATCCTTGCGGGATCGCTGGCGCCGCTCCTAAAGGGCGAGCCGCGCCCCTGCCTCTTCAAACTTCCCGATCAGCCCCAGGAGCACCATGGACGCCCGACAGGAACTCGTCGCCTACCTGCACCGGCAACTCGTCGGACCCGCCGGCGGGGAGCGGGAAATCCTCGACGCCCCGCCCGACCGCCAGTACCTCATGGGCACGCTGTATCCCCAAGAGGCCGATCTTCAACGCCAGTTGAATCTCGCGGCGGAGGAGCTGGAAGGAAACGGCACGGAAGCCGCCGCCGACGACACCGCGCCATCCACCGACCCCGTTCCCGAGGCCAACTCCTGGCTGCCATCGTCCCTGGGGTTCAGCTTTTACACCGACACCAGCACCGTCACCGTCAGCTGCACCGCAGCCCGCTACGAGACCCGGGCGGCAACCGGCGAACGAGGCCGTCGCTGGGAACGCATCCCGCTTCCTGAGGAGACCCACACACTCGGACCGGACCGTGACCGCGTGCCGGTACTCGACGGCCGGGCCGAGATCCGCGTACGCCGCCGGACGTTCGGCAGGGGACAGCTGCTCACCATAGCCCTGGTGAACAGTGCGCATCACGAACAGGCCCTCGGCAAGGCGGCGCAGTGGGACCGGATGCTCTTCCAGGTGGGCCTGCAGGCTCGGCCCGTGGACGGAACAGTGCTGCCGTATCCGAGCGTCCGCCTGGCCAGCCGCGATGAGGAAGAACAGGAACTGCGGCTGCAGTACCGGCACGTACAGACACACGCCGTCGGGCACGGCTGCGCGGTCGAGGAGCAGCGCGAGGAGGACTCCGGGCGGGTGACGGGGGTCAAGGCCGCCGTCATGCCGCAGGCCGAGGTCGCCGGCACCCGGGCCGCAGGCCTGACGGATTCCCCCGTCCTGAACGTGTCGCACCTTGCGGACCCCGCACTCTCCGGCGACCAACTCCGTGAAGAACTTGGCGAGTTCGCGGCCCACTACCGGGCCTGGTACGTAGGGCAGCTCAACACGGACATCCCCGAGTGGGGGCGTGAGGCCGCCGACCGGATCCTTAGCCGGATCGGCACAGCGATCGCCCGCATCGAGTCCGGCGTACGCACGCTCTGCGATCCGTGCCGCCCCGAACTCCTCCACGCCTTCCGTGCCGCCAACCGTGCCATGGCCCTGCAGATGCGACACTCCGCCCGCGACCAGGCCGGCGAGCGGCGCTCCCGCCGTGAGCCCGTCCTGCTCGACCCGGAGCCGAGCCTGGACGCGACCTGGCGGCCATTCCAGCTGGCGTTCTTCCTCCTGTCCCTGGACGGTGTGGCCGACCCCCGGCACCCCGACCGCGCCACCACCGACCTGATCTGGTTCCCGACCGGTGGCGGCAAGACGGAGGCATACCTGCTGTTGGCCGCCTTCGTCATGGTCCTGCGCCGCTATGCGCCCGACGGCGGGGGAACCGCCGTCCTCAGCCGCTACAGCCTGAGCCTGCTGACCACGCAGCAGTTCCAGCGCGCGGCCACCACCGTCTGCGCCCTGGAGACCCTGCGCCGCGCGGACCCGGACACCTATGGGAAGGAACCCTTCTCCATTGGCCTGTGGGTGGGTGAGGCCACCTCCCCCAACACCTACGAGGCCGCCCGCGCCACGTTCGACGAGGTACGCGCCGCTGCCCGGCCCGAGGACGCCTTCATCCTGGACCGGTGCCCCTGGTGCGGCACGCGCATCCTGCCCGCCCACAAGTCCCCCGACATCACCGACTACGGAGTGCGGGCGAGCGCCGATTCCTTCGCCTTCTACTGCCCGCGCGAGGACTGCGCCTTCCATGACGAGCTGCCCGTTGCCGTCGTCGACCAGCAGCTCTACCACCGGCCTCCCACCTTCGTCCTCGGCACCGTCGACAAGTTCGCCCGACTCGCCTGGGAGCCGTGCGCCGGACGACTGTTCGGCGCCGACACCAAGAACCTGCCGCCCTCGCTCGTCATCCAGGACGAGCTGCACCTGCTCACGGGACCGCTTGGCACCACCGTCGGCCTGTACGAGTCGGCCATCCTCGGGCTGTGCACCACCAGTGACGGAGTCGGTCCGAAGGTGGTGGCCTCCACAGCGACCATCCGCCGCTCCGGTGAGCAGATCCGCGCCCTGTACGGCAGTTCAGTGCAACTCTTCCCACCCGCCGGACTCGACGCCCGCCACTCCTACTTCGCCGAACCCGACACCTCACGGCCCGGACGGCTCTACCTCGGCGTCATGGCCCAAGGCCACACGGCGGGCCGTGCCGCCGTGGCCACCGCCGCGGCCATGCTCCAAGGCGCCTGGGAACTACCGCTGGAACACCGCGACGCCTACTGGACCCTGGTCGCCTACCACCACAGCCTGCGCGAACTCGGACGCACCGTCACGGCCGCCGCCGACGACATCCCCGCACAGCTCAAAGGCCTCGACTCGGGCTCAGGAATTCGCGAACTGACCGACCAGCACGTGCAGGAGCTCACCAGCAACCTGCCGCGCGCGGAGCAGCCGGTACTCCTCGACCGGCTCGAAAAGCCCTGGGACGATGCGCAGTCGGTGTCCTTCCTGCCCTGTACCAACATGCTGTCCGTCGGCGTCGACGTGAAGAGGCTGGCACTCATGCTCATGCAGGGCCAGCCCAAGACGACCGCCGAATACATCCAGGCCACCAGCCGCGTCGGCCGACACACCGTGCCCGGACTCGTCGTCACATTCTTCAACGCCACCCGTCCACGCGACCGTTCACACTACGAGACGTTCGACGTATTCCACCGCTCCCTCTACCGGCACGTCGAACCGACCAGCGTGACCCCCTGGTCCGTGCCCTCCCGACGCCGCGCACTGCACGCCGCACTCATCATCCTCATACGACACCGCCTTGGCCTGGCAGCGGAGAACCAGGCGGGACACATCCTCGACCGCATTCCCGAAGCGGAAAACCTCATCGAGGAGTTGACGACACGCGTCGCGACCGCCGGCGAAGCCGTCGCGGCCGACGCCGTACGCACCGAACTCGGCGCACTCCTCGCAGACTGGGAACAGGCCGCCCGCGAGGCACGCAAGGACGGCCGCGAGCTGTACTACCGCAGCCAGGGCAAGGGCCAGTCCAACCTCATCAAAAGCTTCGAGCAGCGCTACGGCCTGTGGGAGACACCCAACTCCATGCGCAACGTCGACCGAGAATGCCAGGTGATGGTGAAGGGAGCGGACCTGTGAGCCGCACACTACGGGTACGCCAGTCGCAGACCGTCCTGCCCTTTGGCGTCGGAGCCGTCTTCGACATCCAGGGCGAGTCATTCGTAGCCACCGGCATCGGCGACTGGCCACAGCGGGCCAAGCAGCGCGTGGACGCGCCCAGACTCGCCTCGCGCCTCGGAGTGACCGGCTTCTACGCCGCTCCGCCCACCGCCAACGACCGCTACGACACCCCGGACGCCCCCGGCGCGCCTTACATCCGCTTCCCGTCCTGGCTGTTTTGCGGGGCGTGCCGGCGCATGAAGCGCTGGCGCATCGCCGACGAGAAGCCGGGACAGCCACCGCGCTGCCCGTCCTGCTCGCCCGGACGGACGCTGGCGCCCATGAGGTTCGTGCAAATCTGCTCCGCCGGTCACCTCAGCGACGTCGACTGGTGGTTCTGGGCCCACTCACGGCGCGAGGCTGGAGAGCGCAGGGAGTGCGGCGAACGCGAAAAGCTCCGCTTCCTGGTCTCCGAGCGGGCCTCCGGCCTCGAAGCCCTGTCGGTTGCCTGCGCGGCCAAGGGCTGCGGCGCCTCCCGCGATCTGCTCGACATCCTCGGCACGCACGGCATGCGCTGCTGCGGACGCAACCCCTGGCAGCGGAGAAACGAAGCGGTGGAGTGCACCAAGCCCGTTCAGATCGTGCAGCGCACCGCTGGCAACCTGTACTACCCCGTGGTGCACTCAGCCCTCGACATCCCGGAGACGCAAACCCCCACGCACCACGCCGACGAAGACCTCGCAGCCCGGGTACGCGAACACGACCTGTGGGTATCCCTGTGCAAGGTGGCTGCAACCCCGCGCGCCGACGTCTTCCGCTCGATGATCCAGGACGACACCGGCGCCGACGACGCCCTCCTGGACCTCCTGATCGCCGAGGAGACCGGTCAGATGCCGGCGACCGCCCCCGGCGCGGCTGCCACGCCCGAGCGTCCCGACCTCAGCCGCGAGGAATGGGCTGCCTTCATGGCACCCGTCCCCCCGGCCACACGTGACTTTGCCCTGCGCGAGACCACGCTCGGTCTCGCCCACGAGACCACCCAGCCCTGGGCGGGGCTGCACCGCCGCATCGGACGGATCCTGCTCGCCGACCGACTGCGCGAGGTCCGCGCCCTGTCCGGCTTCACCCGCGTGTCCCCCGACGCCACCGTCGTCCCCGCCGACACCACCAGGCGCCTGAAGTGGCTGCCTGCCGTCGAGGTCTTCGGTGAAGGCATCTTCCTCACCCTCGACAAGGACGCCCTCAAAGAATGGGAAGCCGACGGGCAGGTACGCCGGCGCGTCGCCGGGATGCGTGCCGACCTCGACCGCGCTTTCCACAAGGACCGCCTGGAGGCCCTGACCGGGGCGGAGCTGTCCCCCCGGTTCGTCCTGCTGCACACGCTTGCACACCTCCTCATCCGCCAGCTCTCCTTCGAATCCGGCTACACGACGGCGAGCCTGCGCGAACGGATCTACGCCCGCCCCGACCAGGATCAGTACGGCATCCTCGTCTACACCGCGGCCGGCGACGCCGAGGGCACCCTCGGCGGCCTGGTGCGCCAGGGCGAACCGCCCCGCCTGGCCGAGACGTTGCTACGCATGACCGAGGCAGCCGCCTGGTGCTCCGCCGACCCGCTGTGCGCCGAACACTCCGGGCAGGGCTTCGGCAACCTCAACCGCGCGGCCTGCCATGCCTGCGCTCTGCTGCCCGAAACCAGCTGCGAGGCCGGCAACACGCTGCTCGACCGCGCCCTTGTCGTGGGCGGCGAGCACGTGCCCGGCTACTTCGAGCCCATCGTCACCGCCGCCCGAGCAGAGGCGGCTGCAGCTGTGGAGCAGCCCACCTCATGACACTCACCTACCTCGACCTCACCCCCCAGCAGCGGGCTGCGCTCGACGACCTCCCGTTCGACGGCAACCACCTGATCAGCGGACCCCCCGGCAGCGGCAAGAGCCTCCTCGCAGCCCAGCGGGCCGTCATGCTCGCTCTGATGGGCACGCCGGTTGTCCTGCTCACCCGCTCCAACCTCCTACGCCAGTCGCTGGCCGCCATCGTCCACGCCCTGGGCCCGGCGGACCGCAGCGTACGCGTCGCCACCGCGCACTCCTGGCTTGCCGAGTGGTACGGACCCAAGGCGCCGCGCAGCGAAGACGGCTGGTACGACTGGCCTGCCTTCTACGAGCGGGCCGCGACAACCGAGCCCGATCCGTCCCTGACGCTCGTCGTCGACGAAGGCCAGGACCTGCCGCCCGAGTTCTACCGCCTGTGCCGACTGCTGGGGGCCCGCACGACGGTGTACGCCGACGAGTGCCAGCGCCTGACCGACACCAACTCCACCCTCGCGGAGATCGCCCAACGCCTCGGCAAGTGCACGCGCCACGAAGTTGACGGCAACCACCGCAACACCCGCCAGATTGCCACGTTCGCCGCCCACTTCCACACCGGGGCCGGCCTGCCCGCGCTACCCGATCGAGACGGCCCGCTGCCGCGGGTGCACCGCCTGCCCGACCGGGGCACCGTCGACCTGCTGATCCTGCTGGCCCAGCAGCACCCAGACCGCAGCATCGGTGTGATCGTGAACTCCCAGCGCACCCAGTTCTCCCTGCTGGGCAGTCTGGAGAAGAGAGCACCCCGCCTCAAGCCGCAGCTGTACACCTACCAGGCGATCAAGGGCCGCTACCGCACACTTGACCTCGGCCGCCCGGGAATCGTCCTGGTCCACCGCGCGAGTGCCAAGGGGTTGGGTTTCGACACGGTCGTCGTACCCGACACGCACACCGACGCGGCCATCGACCCCACCTCCGCGGCCCTACGGATGACCTACTACGTCTTGGCGACCCGTGCACGACGCGAGCTGCATCTCGCGTACGAGGGAGAGGCGGAACCCGCGCTGCTGGCCCGGGTGGGACGGCGCGAGTTGCTGCGCGGCTGACAAGAGCCGCCTCGCGAGGCTGGGGCGGCCAAGGCCTGCTGCCGGGTGCTGATGAGCCCCCATGTTCACGCCGGGCGTGCGCCTCGGGAAGCGTGACGCCCCCTCCAAGCGCCCCGTGATGGGCGCTTACGGTCTTCCGAAGACGAGGCGTCCGGCCGGTCGTTACGCCTCGCTGGGAGCGCGGCGCGGCCAGGGGAATGGCGCCGTCGCGATGCCGTCCCGTTCGGCCGCCGTGGGGGATGGGGGCGGCGTGAGGATCCACGGTAGAGATCACACCAGTTATGAGGCGGCCGTGCGGGCTGCGGTGTCTGCGTTCGGTGCTGAGGTGACGCCGAAGCTGCGAGGCGGGGGATGGCAGGAGGATCAGCTGCGTGGCCCGCTGGAGAACCTGATGCGGTCGGTCTGCCGGGGGCTGGGCCTGGAGGTGACGCTGACCGGCGAGGTTCCCCTGGTTGACCTCAATGCCCGTCCCGACTACGCCGTTGCTGTGGGCGGTGCACCGGTGGGGTTCATCGAGCTGAAGAGGCCCGGGACGCAGGCTGATCCCTCCGCCTACACGGGACGCAACGCCGCGCAGTGGGAGAAACTCCGGTTGCTCCCCAACGTTCTGCTGTGTGACGGCGACGAATTCTCCGTCTACCAAAACGGCCAGAAGGTTGGCGATGTGGCCCGGATGAAGGGCTCGGTCCGTACATCAGGTGCCCGGCTTGCTCCGGCCGACGGCTGCCTGGCTCGAGTACTGCGTGACTTCCTCACTTGGAAACCCCTGGCTCCGCGCACCACCGGCCAGTTGGTGCGGGCCGTTGCCGGGCTGTGCCAGCTGCTGTCGACGGAGGTAGGAGAGGCAATCGCCCTGGAAAAGGCGTACCGCCGCCAGCCGGTGTTCACCCAACTGGCTAAGGACTGGCGGCGCTTGCTGTTCCCAGAGACCACGGACGGCGAGTTCATCGAGCAGTTCGGCCAGGCCGTGGTGTTCGCTCTCTTGCTCGCCCGGGTGGAAGGCATCGTGTTCGAAGGCGACACGGTCACCGGCATCGCCACCAAGCTCGGCAAGAAGCACTCCCTGATGGGTAAAGCGCTGGAAGTCCTGGCCGGCGAGTCGGTCAGCGAACTGTCCACCACGCTCACCACCTTGCTGCGCGTCGTCGGCGTGGTCGACTGGGAGCTCCTCGATGACGGCACGGGCGACGCCTACTTCCTGCTGTACGAGCACTTCTTGCACATCTACGACCCGGAACTGCGCATCCGGACCGGTTCCTACTACACGCCGCGGGGTGTAGTCGCGGCGATGGCGCGGCTTACCGAAGAAATCCTGCAACACGAGGGCTTCGGCATACCCTCGGGCTTTGCCTCCCCCGACGTGGTGCTGGTCGATCCGGCGATGGGCACGGGCACATTCTTGCTGACCGCTCTGGAACGGGCGGCCGACACCATCAGCGCGGAGGAAGGGCCAGGCGCCGTGGGCCCGCGCCTGCGGGAAATGGTCGCGCGCAGACTGGTCGGCTTCGAGATGCAGACAGGCCCCTTCGCAGTGGCCGAACTGCGCATGCACGCCATGCTCAAGCGCTACAAATCGGCTGCTCCCGCCAAAGGCCTCAGGCTCCTGGTGGCCGACGCTCTGGACAGCCCCACGGCCGACGAGCACTGGATCCCCCACACCTACCGGGCATTCGACGATTCGCGCCGCCAGGCCAACCACATCAAACGTGACGAACGTGTCATGGTCATTATGGGCAACCCGCCCCACGACGCCGTACGCAAGGGCGCGGGCAAATGGGTGGAACGAGGCGATCCCGCGGCAGGGATCCCCGCCCCAATCGACGCCTTCCGGCTCCCAGGCAACGGCCGCTACGAATCGAAGTTCGCCAACCTTCACGTGTACTTCTGGCGCTGGGCCACCTGGAAAGTGTTCGACGCACACGCGGACGCCCCGTTCGGCGTCGTCGCACTGCTCACGCCGAAGGCATGGATCAAAGGGCGGGCCTTTGCGGGCATGCGCCGCTACCTGCGCACCACAGCCGACGCCGGCTGGATCATCGACGTTTCACCGGAAGGCCAGCGCGCGGACGTGGCCACACGCATCTTCCCCGAAGTTGCACAGGAACTGTGTATCGCGGTCTTCGTCCGCTGGAAACAGCCACGGCCCGGGCCACCGGTCTTCAAACACCTCAAGGTCGCAGGATCTCGCCGGCAGAAGATCGAACGGCTGACGGCCCTGACCCTGGATGACCGCGAGTGGCGCACCTGCGCCACAGACCAGACAGCTCCCTTCCTGCCGCCCGGCAGCGACCTGTGGGAGACCTCTATCCGCCTGCAAGACCTCATGCCGTGGTCATCACGCGGAGTGACCCCCGGACGCATGTGGGTGTACGCACCCGACAAGGAGACCCTCGAAAAACGATGGCGACGCTTCCTGGCAGCCGACACCGAACGACGCCGCACCATGTTCGGTGAAGCACGCGATCGGCACCTCGACAGCAGCGTCGAACCCCTCCCCGGCGTCACCGGCTACGACAAGACACCGCTGCGCACCGAGGGCCGTCCCCAGGCCGATCCCGTCCGGGTCGGCTACCGCGCCTTCGACCGCCAATGGATCATTCCGGACCACCGACTCATGGTTGTCGCCCGCCCCGACCTGTGGCGCGTACGAAGCAACCTCCAGATCTACGTCATCGAACAAAACGCCCACCCCATAATCAACGGCCCCGCAGTCATCTTCAGCGCACTCCTGCCCGACATGGACTACTACAACAACCGCAGCGGCTGCACCCACCCGCTCTACCGCAACCGAGCCCCAACCCTGCCCAACCTCGCCCCCGGGCTGGTTCAGCTCCTGCGCCGCCGCCTCGAACAACCCGTCACCGCCGAAGACGTCGTGGCCTACATGGCGGCGGTCGCCAGCCACCCCGCCTACACGCAACGCTTCCTCCAAGACCTGGAAGCCGGCGGAGCCCGCATACCCCTCACTGCGGATCGACACCTGTGGTCAGAGGCTGTCACCCTGGGACGGCGAGTGCTATGGCTGCACACCTACGGTGAACGGTACGCGGACCCCGCCGCCGGAAGACCCCATGGAAAAGTCCTGCTCGCCACTGACCGACCCCAGTGCCTGCAGGAGATACCCGACGATCCCGAAGACATGCCCGAACGGCTCGTCTACGACCCAGTTACCCAAGATCTCTGGATCGGCAGCGGGCGTATCAACCCCGTCCCGCCACCCGTCCGGCGCTACCAGGTCTCCGGCATGAACGTCCTGGACAAGTGGTTCGGCTACCGCAAGCGCACACCGGCAGGAAAAAGACGCCTGGAACTCGATCACGTCGTTGCCGACCGCTGGTCTCCCGCATGGACCACGGAGCTATTGGAACTACTCAACGTCCTGGGCCTCTTGGTACGAGAAGAACCAGCCCAAGCCGAACTCCTCGACGCCATCTGCACCGGCCCACTGATCACCACCGCCGACCTGTTCACCGGCGGCGTTCTCCCCGTACCTGCCGATGCCGCCAAACCCCTCAAAGCCGCATCGGACGAGCCAGACAGCCTCTTCGACCTATGACCGCCCATAGAAGAGGGGTACGAGGCTGGCCGGGGCAAAAACGGTGTGCCGCGGGAAAGCCGTCCCATGCGTCGCCGCCACCTGCGCCGCGACGCCTCCACCAAGGGGCTTGACCCAAGGCCGGGTAGTTAGCGTTTTCGCAGGTCACGCAAGTGAGGCTGGAGACCACGGTGTTGCGGCGTAGAGGCAGGGGCCGAGTTTGTGGATGAGGCCGCTGGCGGCCCACCGATTCAGTTGTCTGTACATGGTCTCCAGAGTGACATCGCCGAAGTGGGCGGCGATGTCACGGGGCTGCCAAAGACGCGTGGGGTCTTCCTGGAGCAGGGCCAGGATGCGGTGTCGGCGCCGCGCGGCTGGGGCGGCGTGCCGGTCGTCCCGGGAGGCCGAGGGAAGCGCGGGTGAGTGATCCAGGGGTTCGAGGACAGTGACGTTGAGGTGGGTGACGGTGCGGCTGGTGTCGGGGCGGCCGTCTTCGCGTCGCTCGCTGTAGCGGGACATCGGGGACTTGACTTTGCGGGTGCTGACCCGTTGCTGGCGGGGCGGGAGCAGGCCGGTCAGGATCCGACGGCCGATCGTCCCAAGGAGAGTGTCCCGATCGGTGTCCGTGGTGACGATGCCGGTGGCCTGGATCACCTGGTCGCGGGCGGTGTGGAGCGTGATGCTGAAACAGCAGCGGTCCGGGTCGGTGCCGGGGAGGGTCTCGGCGGCACCGACCATCACGGTGCGTAGGGCCTGGTAGAGCGTGAGCAGTGACCACATCTCTTGCTCGATGCCTGCCGGGTCGCCCGAGCGGAGGTTGCGCCCGTTCATGATCGTGTGGCGGAGCGCGTAGTACGCGGATTCGTGTTCCCACCGCTGGTGATAGAGACTCACCAGCGCGGTGGCGGGGTAACGGCGGGCGTCGGTCAGGGTGGTGACCAGTCGGTAGGACCCGGTGAAGGACGTGCCGTCCGCGCAGGTCACGGCGATCTGTGCGTCGATGATCCGCACTTTCACGGTGCCGATCACCGACAGGTAGGAGCCGTCAGCGAGGCGGGTGAGGACCGGCGTGCGCCGGTTGCTGCGGAGCCGGCCCAGGACCTGGGCGCCGGTGTCGGTGACCCCGGCGAGGAAGGCGTTGCTGTCGAATCCTTTGTCCCACAGCACCAGCATGTCCGGCCGCAGCAGATGCAGCAGTCGGCCGGCGTAGCTTGTCTCGCCCTCGGCGGTGGGGCCGAACACCGCGCCGACCAGGGCCCGGGTGCCGGTCTCGACCAGCGTCATCAACTCCAGCGTCGGATAGCCATGATGCGAAGTCCTGCCCAGCCAGGCCCGGTTCCGTTCGGAATCGGGAACCCTCAGCGAACTGCAGCCGTCGAACGACACCGTCCGGTACGAACCGAAACGCACACCTGGCGTCGTCGGACGGGCCAGCAACCCGGCCAGCACCTCGAACAACGCCCGCACCGGCGCGCTGCCGATCCGCCGGCGCAGGTCACGCAACGCCTTCGCCGACGGACAGACCACTGGCATCCCGGACAGACCCGCGGTCAGCTTGTCCCAGACGAGGCGATAGCCGACCTCAGGGAACAGGCACATCGCCAGCAAGAAGTAGACCCCGACCCGCGACGGAAGATCACGCAGCCGCTGCTGCACCGTCCTCGTCTCCGCAAGGACCGCGTCCACCAGCTCAAACGGCACGACCGCCGTCAGTTCCCCCAGATGCCCTGGAGCGAACCGGCCCCCGGCCACGGTGACCGTTCGAGTGATGGCCGTCAGCGGAGACGGCAGGACACAATGACGGGGCAACGGAGCTCCTTCGGGACAAGCTGTCTTGGTCGACTGCCTGTACCAACGAGTTCCGTTGCTCTGCGTCGGAAGTCCTTCAACGAGCTTGCGTGACCTGCGAAAACGCTAACTACCCGGCCTTGGGTCAAGGCCCTCCTGGGCATCACCCCCAAGCCCGACCCCAACGGAACTTGATCAAGCCCTGACTTTTCCGGAGTCTGAGAAATGTAATCAACTCCTGATTTTGAGGCGACCTCATTTGTGAGTCTCGAATTTGTTGGGAGTGAACTTAATTTTTGTGTGCGCCAAGTTAAAACGGACATCGGGTGGGCTTGATGGGGCCCTGACCAGCGTGTATGCGTTTCTGGCGTGATTCGTGGTGATTGGGTTGACGGATCACCGTCTCGTCTTCTGTAATTAAGAGGAAGCGCCACAAAATCCCTACTCGTTTACTTCCTTAGGAGAGCCATGCTCGCTGACGGCCGAGTGCCTTACGCAGTGGAAACGCTCCGTGACCTCCTTGTCGACACCGATTCCATCTACCTCTTGCGTCGCGATCTGACAGAGATCTGGCGTCGAGTCGAGTTGCAGCGCCTCGTCGAGCCATGGCAGAGCAATCCGCCTACGACCGAGGCTGGTGATCCGATCAGCGGGGAGGAGATGTTGGAGCAACTCATGAAGACCCGGCGAGTCCGGCTGAGCAGGGGACAGGCGGTGGAGTTGCAGTTCGCGCTCGAAGAGGCGGGCGTCTACTGTGACCCTGCTTTGCGCTTTCTGACCTCCGGCACCGACAAGGTCCGCATCTTTCGCAAGTGGCGTGACCGAGCTTCGGCTGACCAGGGTCGGCAAACACATCGGGGTTCGACGCGCGCTGACTTGGCGTGATGACGGCCAGCCACCAGCGTGATCTTGAGATCGAGACACGTGCGATCCGCACGCACATCTCCTAGACGAGCGCCAGGAGGTACGTCGTAGAACCCACTGGGGTGGGGCGCGTTGCGCAGCAGACCGTTACACGGTCATCCGCCTTCGGCGGTCCGACGCCCATGCGGAGGCAGCCGGGGTTGGACGCGGAGAATCCTTCCCGTCAGCTGCTCCAAGTGCGACGCTGTCGACGCGCCGCTCCCACCTCGAAGGCGTGCGCACTGAGACCGTCGCGTGGGAGAGGACCCCGGGCGACGGCCTTCGAAGACTGACATCCAAGCCGGGCCCACACTGCTGCAGAATTTCGCTACCTCGCCTACGAGCTGCATACAGCGTTGTGAACGAACGCTGAACCGCTTCAAACCATCCGGTGCATCCTTAGCGGTCGAACTTGGTCTACTGATTTGCCAGCTGGTTATACGCCTTCTGCGGCGAGGACGGTTGCCACCAGCCAGGGGGTGGATCGTGTGGGGCGGCGAGCAGGTCGCTGAGATAAGCGGTGATTGTGAAGGTGGCCTGGGGATCGGCGATGAAGGCGGTGGGTTCTACGAGGTGGGTGACGATGAGCGGCACCACACGCCAGCTGTGCCTGGGCGGGGCGCCGCAGGCAGCGGCGGCAGCGTCGGGGTGCGCGGCGACGGTGTTGGCCTTGCGGCGCAGTCTGAGAAGGTAGCCGGTTTTCGTCTTGGTGAATCGGTCGATGTGCTGTTGGAGCGCGTGGGGTGAGTGTCCGGGGTGAGGGTGCTTTGCCTCGACTACCCACAGCCGCTCGGCTGCCGGGTCGGCGATCAGCAGGTCGATCTCGCCGGAGTCGGTGGGCAGGCCGAACCGGTTAGCGTCCTTCTCCTTGAGGTTGCCGAAGTGCGGCATGCCCAGGCGGGAGGCGACTGCGGCGATGTCGGCCTCCAACTGCTTCTCCAGCACCTGCCGGTGCACGGTGAGCGCGTCGCGCACTTTTTTCGGCAGTTCGGCGTGGGGCAGGCGTCCGTCGTCGAAGGCGGTTTGGTAGACCTGCTGTGCGGCATGGACGAGCCACGGCAAAATCAGGATCCGACCGTCCTGGTGGGCGATCAGCGGATGTGTGGTGAGCCGGGTTCGGCGTTCGACTTCGGTGTAGGCGTGGTCACGGTGGTCGGCGGCGTTTCCTTGGTGCAGTAGCAGCCGGGCGAGCGCCGCCCGGACCTGGGACTCGCCAAGATCAGACCACGCGGCCGTCTCACGGATGAAGTCCTCGACCGTGGTGACGGCGTAGCCGTCCGGCCCAGTCGGCCAGTCCACTGCTACGCCAAGGACCGCGGCCATCGCGTCGAAGCCACAACCCCACGCGCCGTGCAGGAGCTCGTCCGCGCGCGCGAGTGGACTGCCCGGATGGACGCGCGGCGGGTTGAACGTGTGGGGGCTGCGCGTCGGGGCATCACGGTCGAGGGGTGGCGGAGATGTGTCAGCGAAGGGGTTCCGCCGGGCCTCGGCGAGCCAGTGTTCATGCTGCGCCTGTATCCAGGCCGCCTGGTCGAAGCCCACGTTGAGCAGTGCGACCTGGGATCGCCAGTGTCGTTGTCGGATTCGTCAATGCGGTACATGCCGCTCGCATCGATCTCGATCTGGAGGCCATGCAGCCGGCGGCTGCCGGCGACGGCGGTGAGCCCGCTGTGCAGGAGCAGCTCGGCAGCGCGACCAGGTCGGCGACAGCCAAGAGGTCGGCGGGTCGGGTGCCGACTGGTGGGGTGACGATCGCTTGATGGAGCAGCAGATGCAGAGCGGAGGTGCTTGTCGCGCCTTTCGTGTGCCGGTCGCGTGCCTCCTCGGTCCAGTTTTCCGCCCAGGGCGCGGAGAGGTTGACCAGGAGCTCCTGGTGACCGCGGGCGCGCGTGCACCAGGCGGCATTCAAGTGGCGGGCCAGCTCGGTGAGCAGGTCAGGAGCATGACCCTGTACTTCCTCGGCCAGCGCGTCCTCCAGCGCGTGCAGTAGCTGCTCGGCCGGGCCGCCAGGTCTGTATGCGTCCGGGCCGCGCCAGGTTCCCACTGGTACACCCGCGCGACGTATGGCCGCGGCGGCCGTTCGCATCGCACGAACCTGCACGTGGACGCCGTCAGGGATGTCATACGGCGGCGTTGTAGCCGGCCAGAAGTTCTCGTAACCGCCGATTGCCAGGACGGGGTGTGCCCGATTCCAGGCCTGGAGGAACTCCTGCAGGTCGACGCCGTCGTCGGCACCTCGGGCTCGCCGGACGTCGGCGGTCAGATGGTGCAGCGCTCGGCCGACTACTTGGTGACCGTGCCCGCCGTTCCCTGTGAACGTAGCCAGCAACTCGGCGTCGAGGACGATGCTGATCACGGCGTGCTGTGCGTCGGCAGCGACCGCGATACGCACGCCGTCCCTCAGCGGCTCGACGCTTGGCTCTTCGTCGTCGGGCGGGTCGTTTGGGAGGGGTGACGTTTGGGTCAGCTGCAGGAGAAACGGAGTGGCGTCCGGCAGCGTGAAGTGCTCGGCGATCACAGGGTCAGCGGTGATGGTGGTGCGCACTGCGTCCGCCAGTCCTGTGAGCGCGGGTAGGTCGAGTAGCGCCTCGCCGGGCGTACTCGGCGGGACCATGACGGCGAGCGGCGGGGCGGTGGCCACGGCGACGGAAATCGGCTGGGTACCAAAGTGGTGGAGGTCGGCCTGCCTGCCAGCGGCGCCCGCCGGCAGGCCGACAAGTTTGACCGCGGTCCAGTGCAGGGAGGCTGGCAGGCCAGCATCTTCGAGAACCTGGTCGACCGGTGACCAGATGGCCGCGCGCTCCCAGGAGACGTCGAGGCCGTGAGGGGGCACCACCGCGACGTCCTGTCTCGGCGCCCCTGGCGGCAACAGTGTGCCGAGCCGCCGCCAGGCGATCCACGCATCCAGGGCATCGTGGAAGGCAATGGCATCGACTCCCGGATGAGACGTCATCTCCATCACGAACAGTGCCAAGGTCATCCGGTCGCCGCCCGCCTCGGCGAGCATCTCGGCGAGCTCTTCCACGTGCAGCATGAGCGTGTCGGTCACCACCTCGGGTCCCAGCACTCCAGGCCCGGCATACACCACCAGACGCTCCCGTCCCGCAGCCGCCTCCTCCGCGAGGACCGCGCGGGCCGCTTCCAGCCGCGCCGACAGCTCCCCACCGGCCAGAGCACTGACGATTGCGACATCAAGGCGGAGCGACGGTCCGCTGATCCGGCACACAAGGTCAGGACGGGGAGCCTGCGACAGGCCTAGTACCTCAGCGACCCGGGTCACGGTCAAGTCCTGCAGATGCTTGGAGACTTCGGGGCCAGGATCCGATTTGGTGAGAAGCAGTTCGGCGCACGCGGTGATGGCGTCGAGGGCTTCGCTGGCTGGTACCGGGATCCGGCGGCCATGAGCGCGCACCGCCAGCACGGGCCCGAGCAACCGCCCCGTGGGGCAGTACCTCAGCTTCAACGAGCCGACGTCCGTGGTCAGCCACGCCAGCGCCCGCCGAGCGCGCTCCGGGTGGGCACAGCCGTCGGCGACTTCGTCGAGGCAGTCACGCTCGGCAGCCGCAACCGCGTTGACCTCCTCCTGCGTAACGCTGCAGGAGATCCGATCGGTGACGGCCTGTTCTTCGGCGGCTGGCCAGGCCGGCAACAGCTCTCGTATACGGCGGTCGCTGTAGCGCAGCGCAAGTTCGAGAACGTCGCCCAGGCCAAAACCGACCTCTTCGACCAGCTGCTCGTCGGCGGCGTGCCCGGTGAGCTCCACATTACGCAACACCAAGAGGGGGTGGTCGAGCTCGCCAGGGTGCACCAGCAGGCCCTTGAACCGGACCCGCGCACGAGGGTCGTTGGGTTCGCGGTCAGTCAGCACACCACGCCCAGGAGCGGCGAACGCGGCCGTTTGCACCAGCATGGGCAGGTCGCGGGCCGACGCGACGGCGCCAGCGTGGTGGGCCGAACGGGCTACGCGGGTCCAAAGCAGTAGCAGGTGGTCATGGACGCGCGAGCACGTCGGCGACAGAAGCGCCGCCTCGAGCAGCGTCAGCAGCGACTCCGTGGAGAAGCGGATCAGAGCACGGTCGATGAGCTTCCATTGCACTCGCCGGTGCCGTGCAGAGGTGGGCAGCCGCTCGCCGGTCATCGTTGGTCCCCCATGAAGATCCCGTCCTGGACAGAGTGGCAGGAACCTGGCGTGTGGCGCTTTGAATTTGACACCCAAGAGCGCGGGCGGCTCGGCTGCGGGGGCAGCAGCCCGCCGATCCGGCCCCGGCAAATCTCCAAGCCGCGCGGCTGCGAGCAGCGGCGTCCGCGCTGCAAGTCTCTTCTGCTGGACCGTTTTGTGCGGTACACCCACTGCTGTGAGTGACACCCAAGAGCAGGCCCAAGGCGTGCGCGCAGCACTCGTCCGCGGTCGCACGGCCGTCGACACGTTCACAACAAAGTGGCTCTCCCAGGGCAACGTCACCTGGTCGGAGGAGACGGCCACGGATCTTCTGCTCATGGCGGTGCACCAAGAGCTGTCGTACGTGTCTTTCACCCGGTATGAAGAATCCCGGGTCGGGGCGGACTGGCTGTGGTGGTTCGTGGATTCGGCGTCTCACGAGGCGTTCGGATTGCTGGTGCAGGCGAAGAATTTGAAGAAGAAGGGGCAGCGCTGGCACATCGACTACAACTACAACAATGGTAACCAGCTTGGATCTCTGATACGAGCCTCGGATCTGCTGCAGGTCCCTGCTGTGTATGCCTTGTACTGCGGCGACGCAGTCTACCGGCGAGATTTGTGGTGCGATCAGGCCCATGGTGGCGTGGTGTGCACGCACCACCCGCGAGCGGGCGTCAGCGTGCTGCCGTCCATGCTGGCCGCTTACCTCAATGGGCTCTACCCGAACGACCTGGCCGCAGCATCCCTACATGCCGCAGTTCCGCTCGAAGACCTACCGACGTGGAAGGAGCAGCCGTGGTTCCATGCCGGCGTAGTGCGGGACGATGCTGTCCGAGACCTCCTCACACGGTCACAGCAGGGAGCACGACTCGTGGCCAGACGACTGCTGAAAATCCTGACGGACTACCGAGCGCGCCAGTTTGCCGTGACCACGGACCATCTACAGTCCCGCCTTGACCTGGATGACGCTGTGTTCACCGGCGGGCTTCCGGAAGACCGCGGCCATTACCTGCGCCCCCACTTCCCGCACGTTCTGCGGGGGCTGCGCCGCTCACTGCCGCCGTACGTACGTGAAGCGTTGGAGACGCGCCGCCTTCCTGAAGGCCCGGAGTTCAGAGATTTGGCCGGCATGGCTGTGGCCTGCGTGTAGTTCGGGTGGCTCCTCCGCCTGGAAGCCGTCCGCTCTGTGCAGGGCCGCAAGCTGGATCTACGTGTGGCTGCTACTTGGGTATTCGAAGGGCTGATGCTGGAACTGGCACATCCCATATCGGGCTGTGCAGCGGCAACGTCGGCCGCGGGGACTATCAGGCCGTGCTGCTACCCATCGGCGGCACGGGGGCGATCACCGCTCTGGAAGCGGAGACTACTCTCCGTCGGCTGCCAGCCGGGTGGGCGACGACGCCGTCGACGCCCTCCTGAACCACCTCGAAGGCGTATGCCCCGAGACCGTCGTTTGGGAGAAGGCCTCCTGGGCGACCGCCTTCGGCAATTGATAGCCAAGCAGTGCTCACGCACCGGCGCCTATCACCGACGTTGGGGGTGCGGGGTGTTGGAGAGGCAGTGGTCACGCAGCCGGTGGGGTGGTGGTCGGGGGGTTACCAGCCGGGGTAGCGGTCCCACCAGTGTGGGTCCCAGCCTCGGGTGTATCCGTCGCCGCTGGGGGATTCGGTGAGCTGGGTGATGAGGTCGCGGGCGAGGGTGTCGAGGACCCAGGCCAGTTCGTGGCGGCTGACGAGGTCGACGGGCAGTGCCTCTACGCCGTGTACCGCTCCGAGCAGTGCCCCGGTCACCCAGGCGACTGAGTCGCCGTCGGGTGCTGCGGCGGCGAAGCGCAGTGCGGCGCCCACGTGGGCTCGGTCTGGGAACGAGGCGGCGGCATACAGGGCGCCGCGTAGCGCCGAGGGTGCGGTGGCGTCCGGGGCGAGGTGTGCGAGCCGTGCCGCGTTCGCGGGATGGTTGTCGGCCTGCTCAAGTGCCGTGGTGAGCCGTTCGAGTTCTGGGGCGGTCAGGCGGGGGTCGGCGTCGGGGAGGGCATGGAGGCCGTCTCTCAGGGCTTGCTGTACCTGTGACTTCCCGCCAGGCGCATCTGCTTGCGTCTCGCGATGGCTGGTCAGGCAGTGGCTGATCAGCACGGCTGCGTGGGCTGTTGCGGACTGTGCGGCTGGGTCGCCGTGGGTGAGGGCGGCGAATTCGCGTATCCACTCGGCTGAGTCACCCCAGCCGTAGGCGGCGCCGACCACAGCGGCGGGAAGGGTGCGGGTGAGGGCGTGGCAGCCGCGGCTGGTCGTTGTCGGCTTGTCCACGGTGCCCTGCTCGATCTTGGATAGGGCGGCCACGGTCGCTGGTGCGGAACCGCGTCGCTGGGCCAGCGCGGGCACCTGGGCGAGCCAGCCGTCGGGCCACACCGTGTCGATGCTGCCTCCGGCCCAGCGCTGCCGCATCCGCTCGACCTCGATTCCTTGCAGGGCGGCCCACCGGCAGTAGGCGTGCCACACCACCGACGGGGGATGGCAGATGCCTTTGTGGGCGCCGCGCACGAGCGCGCGGATCGTGCCTTCGGCGGTGAAGCAGGCCAGCTGGGTGGAGACCCCGGCCCGCAGCGGGCTGTCGGCCGGCAGCTTGCCCCGGGCGGCGCCCAGCGTGTCTCCTATGGCCAGTCCGAGCAGCAGTCCGCGCACGCGGGACAGTGCCCCCTTCTCCTCCGGGAACGCCCTCGGCCGTTCCCGGCCAGAGCCCCGCTCCCTATCCGACTCCCGCGAGCCATGCCGGGCGGCGGTATCGTCCCGCGGGGTGATCCCGCGCTCCCTCGAGATCAGCTTCGTGGCTTTGCGCAGCTGTGCCTCTTCGTGCTCCTCGGCTGCGGCTGCCAGCTCGGGTGTGACGTCGTCTGGCCCGGTGACCCATCGGGTGGGATCCGTTTGGTTCTGTGGGGCGGGCCCGGTCAACGCGGCCGTGTCGGCCTGTGCGCTTTCACTCGGATCATCGTCGGTCTTGTCGTCCGCTTCGGATCGGCTGCCTGGAGAGGTAGCGGGGGCTGGTGCCGGTACGGCCGTGACCGGATCAGCCGCCGCAACCCGTGGGCTGGCCGTCTGTCCGCCTGGGGCTGCCACAGTGGTCAGCTCGTGTACTGCGTCGTGGAGTTCGGGGTGTGCCGGCAGTTGCCAGCCGCCCACCAGCACCTGGCGCAGGTCGGCCAGCGCGGTTTTGGGGTCGAGGCCGGTGGCCAGGTGGCTGTAGACGGCGGCGACGGCCGGGGTGCGGCTCTGGCCGGCGGCACAGTGGAGCAGGACCCGCTTGCCTGCGCGGCGCAGCCGCAGCACCTCACGAGCGGCCTGGTCCACCACGTAGTGGAGGTTGGCGTTCTCTCCTTCGCGGTCCACCAGCCAGACCCGGGCGTGCTCGACGCCGGCGCCGGGCAGGATCGGGTCCGTGCCCATGCGGCACAGCGATATCACTGCATCGACGTCGAACGGCTCGGCGCCCTGGGCCAGGGCCAGGTTGCCCAGCACCACCCCAGGATCGTGCGGGTGGGGGATGGCGAAGGGAGGGACGGGCGGGAGGGGCATCCGCGCAACCGAGGGCCAGCCGCTGCCGTCGTCGTGCCCGCCCCGGGCCGTGAGCACCGCGAGCCGGACCAGGTCGGTCCCGGTCAGAGCGGGCCAGCCGTGCACGGCCTGCTGCCACTTAAGCGGGATGCCGGAGCAGCCCCAGCGCGCGCCGAGCAGCGCGCCCGCGATCGCCGCGACGGTGTCGGTATCCGTTCCGGCGCGCACCGCCGCTTCCAGGGCACGACGCATGTGCTGGGCAGGGAAGTTACGCTCGGCGGGCCTCAGCTCGGGCACCGGGGTGCGGGTGATCGCCGACCAGGCGGCCTGGAGCGCGTGGACGACCCAGCCGTTGTGGGAGAAATGGTGCGGGGCATGGGCCTCCGCCTCGTCCAGCCGCCTTGCCCACACCTCTTGGCGCTCTGCGGGGAGCAGGTCCAGGCCTGCGCGCACGCCGTCGAAGGTCCCTTCCAGTACCGCGGTGCGGATGCCGGAGCACCACAGCACGCAGGCATCAGCACAGTCGGGATCCGGGTGCGTGAGCGCGCTGACCGCGGTGGCCGCCTCTGCCATCGCGGCAGGGTCGCCGAGGTGGGCCAGGGCGACGATCCCCGTGCGCATCAACGAGCCGTTGCCTGCGCTGCGGTCGTTGCCGGCAGTGAAACTGCGGGCGGCCTCGAGCATCGCCGCCCCCGGCGCTCCGAGCGTGCGGGCGGCGGCGCTCAGGACGGCGCGGGTCTGGGAGCCGACATCGCTGGCGCCCTCGCCCAGCCAGCGCTGGAAGTTGGCCGCGATCCCATCAAGGGCCTCGGGACTACGCAGATCGGCTCCGGTTGCCGCCACCTCGGCGATGCAGACCTGCATCTGGGTGTCGTCGGAGTACTCCCCGGGCTCATACGGTCCCAGGCCGCCGCCGATCATCTGCGGTTGCTGGTCCTCACCAAGCATCGCCTGGAACTCGTACGGCACGCCCAACGCATCGCCCACGGCCGCGCCGAGCAGCACCCCGGCGGCCCGGTCGAGGCCCTGCGCGTCCAGGCGGAGGTTCGGGATGCGTGCGCGGGCCATGGGGGCCTCCCTGGGGTGCGGCGGCGCGCGGCGGGCGGGCCGGACGGGCGGTGGTGTACAGGCGCGATCCCGATCGAAGACAACCGGGACGGGGCGGGCACAGCGGAATACCGAAGGAAACGATCTCCGGAGTTGACGCTGCGCCAGCTTGGCACGACAGCCCGCTTATCGTCAACTAGACGATAGTGGGGTGGATCCGCGGATCCGCTCGGAGGGGACGTCGTGGGGCGGGCCTCTGTTATTCGGTTCGGGGGGCCGCTACAGCGGCGACGACGATCAATCCGTGCCCAACATCCTGCGTCGGTGAGAAGACGTGCCGACGAGCTGCACGGCGCTGACCCGCCGGGTCACCACACGGGGAGAGCCGCAGCCGGCCCGGGCGTGGCGCAGCCGCAGGCGCCATCGAGCGACGGCCCGGTTGCGCGGCTCTGCGACCAGCCGTCGGCCCCCCGGGGTGCGCAACGGGCCACACGCCGACTGCACAGGACTGCAGGCCCGTTGGGCAGCCTTCTGAGCTACGGACCGTTGGGCTGCGCAGTCGCCATTGCGCACCGCTCGCCGCACGAGCCGGACACGTTTGGTCGGCCCGAGCCCACGAGCCCGACCACGGCAGGTAAGCGCGCAAACAGCCGTAGCCGCGGCGATCGGCCACGAGCCGGTGGCCGACAGAGCGCGGACCGTTGCAGGGCGCGCCGCGGCGGGCGTTTCCCGTCCGGGAGCGGTGCCGCCGAGGGCCACAGCTCACCGGCATCCTCGGCGATGCGGCAGGCACAGCGGCCGGCATGGAGAAATTGTTCGAAAGCCCGTGCAGGTACGAGGGACTTGGTGGGTGCAGGCTCGGACGGGCGGCTGGTGGTCGGGCCCTGGTGCCGGGCCGCGTGGGGGAGGGGTGGGGCGGCCCGGCACCAGGGTGGGGACCCGTCCCTGCCTTTGCGTCGGGGGAACGCTCAGGCAAGGGACGGGGACTTGAGGAGTTACGGGGTCAGGGGTCGGGGAGGTCGCCCAGGGTGATGACGGTGTAGGCGCGGAGCCTGCGGACCATCTGTGAGGCGAGGTACCAGCGCAGTCCCGGATGTCCGTAGGGCAGTGGCTGGTCGGTGGCGGGCAGCGCCTGGAGCCCTCCGTTGCCGTACTGGTAGGGGGTGCCGATCACTCCGTACAGCGGTGCGCTCTGCACCAGGAACACGGTCGGTCGGCCGCAGAGATGGGGACACTGCTCCGCGGCCGGGCGGGCGTGCTTGAGGCAGACCGGGGGTTGCGCGGTGCGCACCACCGCCTGCTCGGGCTGCACCTCACCCGGTCCGGCGAGGAAGATGATGCCGTGGCGGGTACGAGCGCTCTGGGCGCAGACCTGGCAGCGCAGCTGCTCCATGCATTCGCGTTGCCGGGAGGGGTGGACCATCCGCCACTGCGGCCGGCCGGAGGGCAGGTCGTCGGCGCCGATCGTTTGGGAACAGCGGCCCCACAGCACGCCGCGCAGGTCGCGGTCCTCGCGGAGTTCGTCCCAGTAGCCGAGTTGCAGGCGTCCGTCGGGGCCGTGTGTGCCGCGCAGCGATAACAGCAAGTCGGGGTGTTCGCCTTCGCGGCTGGTGATGTAGGGCACGAGCCGGCTCATGATGGGGCTTGAAGGGCTGGTGGGGTGGGCGGTCATCGGCTGATCTTCCAAAGGTATGCGGTTACGGGTGGGAGTGGAGGGGGCGGTCTGCAGTCGCCGTGGCGCCGCTGGAGGCGTTCCAGCGCCTGATGCGGTTCGTCCAGCCGCGGGGCCAGCTCGCGTACGTGTCATGACCCGAGCCGGCTGGCGTCCAGTGGCCATCTGCTGTCCGCGGGGCCCTGGTCGCCGGGGGCTCAGGAGCGCTCGTCAGCGGCGGCGACGGCGTCCGGTGCGGGACACCGCGCGTGGATGCGGCCCGCGCAGGCGGCACCACCGGAGGCACTGACCTGGCCGTACGGCACCGAGTCCTCACCGTCTCTGATCGGCTTGTCGCACACCAGGCACATCTCCACGCCGGTCAGCGCCTCGTAGTGGTCACACAAGGCCATGAGGGAGCGGGCCAGTTTCCGGGCGTGGGCCACAGCCCGGTGCGGCCCAGTGCCGGCAGTGGCCCGCAGCTTCGCGCGGGCCTCGCCGACGCACGCGAGCGCGCAGTACCGGGGCACGTCATCTTCCGGCAGCTTCCCGGCCGCTCGCTCGATCTCCGGGATGATCAACTGCATGTGGCCGCGCAGCAGACCGGTCAGCCCGGCCAGCTCCTCACCTTCCGGCGAGACGGAGCTCGGCCCGATCAGCCGGCCGACGCTGTCCCGCATCATTTCGACGTCCACCGGCGGCGTTCCAACCTGCGCACCCGGGATGGCGTTCATCGGGCAGCACCTGCCGTGCGGTGCAGGGGGCACGCGCAGGGCGGCAGTTGGGTGTTCAGTAACTCGCGTGCGGGCTCGAATCCGTAGGGCACGGTCACGGTGGCCCGCGGCGGCGTCACGATGCCTTCGCGTGTGACGGTGTAGACGCGGAGCACCATTTTGGCGCTTGTCGGGCGCTCCAGGGGGCGGGCAGTACCGTTCGTCATGTCGACGCTCCTTGCAGCGTTGGCCACGCCCCGGGACCGTCGTGAGCGGTCGCCGGGGTCTTGTGGTCTTCGACCGTAGAAGCGGCGATGGGAGGGGAGGGGCACAGATTGTGCCCCTTACCGTCATGCAGCCAAGAGGCCCAGCTTTACCGCGAGTTGGGATGCCCGTCGGCGCCGTGCTGGGTTCTTCGACTCGGCTTCTTCGAGGACGATTCGCTTTGCGTAGCCGTTGTATTTGATCGTCTCGGGGGCTGCCTCGTGCGCTTGGTTCAACGTGGCGAGCGCGGCGTCCGGTTGTCCGTCGAGGTGGTAACCGCGGGCTTCCTCGATGCGATGTCGGGCCCGGCGCGGTCTGGACGGGATTGTGGCAGCATCTGCCGCAGCGGCCTGACGCACGGACTCGCCGCCCTGGTGGAGCTCCACAGCCACCGTGACGGCGTGCGCGCCCATGATGGCCCGGGAGAAGGAGGTGACAGGGTGGTAGTAGTCCTCAGGTAGCCGGACTGCCATCTCACGTGCCTGGTCCCAGTACCGCCACGCCGTGCCGGTCTCACCGCGCCGGGCCGCTGTGTATCCGGCCTCGAAGGTCAGCGCACCGGTGATAGCGAGAACCTCGTGGGAAGCCTCGGGCAGGAGCGGTCCAAGATAGGCAAGCGTTTCGAGGTTCACCGCGTCCGCAGCCTCAAAGTGCCCTGGCCCCGCATCCCGGTGCGCCTGGCCCGCCAGCCAGGCGGCAACCCCGATCGCGTGCGCGTCCTCCGACTCCTGCGCAGCGACCAGCCCGCGCTCCGCCACCCGCCACAACAAGGCAGCATCGGGCTGGTAGGCCACGAAGAACTGGGTCAGCGAATAGACCTCGGCCAGCACGGCTTGCGCAGCTCTACGGTCCGCGCCGGTCTCGGCCTGCCGCACGGCCAACTGCGCATCGCCAATCAGGCCCGGCAGAAGTGCTCCGATCACCTCGCGGTGGTTCGGCGCCGAGTGTCTGGCCGACCAGGCCCGTGCAAGGCGTGCCTGAAGGTGCGCGGCCGGCGGCGCCGCGCGCTGCGTGGTCACCGGAAAGGCATCGACCGCAGCCTTCACAGCGGGGAGCCGTGGGTGGCCGGGGCCGGTGAACAGGTGGGTGTGCATGGACTGGCTGCCGGTGAGATCCGCCAGATCCCGCACGCGCAGCACTTCGGCGATGCGTAGGATCATGTCTAGCTTGGGTGTCCCCAGGCGACCGGTCTCGACGCCCTTGACCCATGAGCCGGACTTGCCGACCAGCCCACCGAGCTGTTCTCGGGTCATACCCCTGCGTGTGCGCAAGATCTGCAGGCGTTGGCCGAACACCAGCGGGTCAGCGAACGGGTCCGGGGATGCATCTTGAGACATCACGGCTTTGCCCCTCCTAGCACCTTTGTCACTGCCAGGGTAGGGGCCAGGTCCGGTCTCGGGTGAGATTCCCTACGGGCGCTCCTCACCCGCACGTGATCGCGCGGGTCGGATGGCGCGTTTCGTGCACGACGACGCTTTTCGTTGTGATATGGGCCGCGGGCGGCGGGCGAGGCCGACCGCAGGCAGTTTGGGAACGTGGCGGTCGCCTTTCGGGGCGGCTGGCGGCGCGGAGCCTTCCAGATGTCCTCGACGCTCCGTTCCCGCGATGGCGTTCAGCCGCCCGTCCGGTGGGCGCCACCCTTCATGGTGTCAGGTCGTGTCGTTTCCGCCTCGCAGGGATGACAGGACCAGGCGTCCGTAGCGTGTGGTGAGGGCGGCTGCTGTGGCGGCGATGGATAGTCCGAGTGCGATGAGTAGGTGTGTCGCGGAGTTGTCGCCGAGGACCTGCAGGATGCTCAGCGCGGTGCCGAGGGGTAGGCCGAGGATGGTGAGGACGCCCAGGGCTCCGCTGATCTGCTGGCTTTCCTGTGTCTGGACGAGCCTGCTGTAGTCGGCTGCTTCGGCGAGGATCTCGTTGAAGCGGGAGGGGAGTCGGTGTTGGTTTTGGAATGCGAGGAGGAGATCGTTTGCTGCGCCGTGTGCGGTGAGGTGTTGTCGCCAGTAGGTGCTGCGGAAGACGGCGATGTTCCTCTCCAGTGTGGCGACGCGGCGTGCCAGTTGTGCCGAGTTGAATACCTCGGAGAGTTCGTCGGTGAGCTCGTCGATGTGATCGCGTTGGAGGGTGCCAAGGAGCAGGGCGTCGAGGTAGACGGTGCGGGAGTGCAGCGCTGCGAACTCGTAGAAGTCGCCCGTACCGGTGTCGGGTCGGTGGCCGAGGAAGGCGGCCCCTTGACGCAGTACCAGGGCGCTCCAGTCCGCGGAGATTCTCACGGTGTCCTTGAGTTGTTCGCCGGCTGTCTCCGGGGGGAGGGGGAAGTCGTGCGGGGTGGAGCGGGAGGCCAGTTGCCACAGCCAGCGGTCCGCTGTGGCGGGCAGGGTCTCTTCGGGGCCGGTGCGCAGGGCGGGAGTGTGGTGTTGTGTCGGGGTCAGGAAGGCGATGCTGTAGGGCCGGGCGAGGGCGAAGGGGGCTTCGGGGTCGCGGACGTCGGCGATGCCGGCCAACAGCACGGCCGGATCGAACGGCCCGCTGAGCGGGTCGTCCGCGGGATCCGGTCGCCGCCCGGCCAGGGCTCGCAGCACGGGCAGCAGTGGCCTGTCGACGCTGAAGTGCAGGACGGCGAGGGCGTGTTCTTGGTTGCGAGCGGTGGACGCCCGCAGCAGCTCCATGCCCAGCAGGTGCATCCCCTCGTGTTTGACGTCACGCGGTAGATGCCAGCGACGGGGCCGGCCTGGTGCTCCGTAGAGTGCGCGCGCGGAGGCGGCGGCGAAGTAGGTGGACCGTGTCCGGGTGTCGGTACGGCGGCTGCCCAGCTCGAACGGAAAGGGACCTTCCATCCAGTTGGGAACGCGTAGCAGCCGCACGGGCAGCACGACGGTCAGCTCCTGGCGCGCCCCTGTGACGTTCTCGAGTAGCGGCATCTGGTGGGTGGTCACCGGTAGTACTCGACGGGGTCGGGCTGATCGAGGCGAATGACGAACTCTGCCCGGTCGGGGCTGTGGGCGCTGACATGGAAGCGGACGCGTTCGCCGGTGCGGATGGTCCGGAACCCCTCGCTCACGATCTGCCGGTAGTCGAAGGTGTAGTACCGCTCGTCCTCGTCGTCCCGGACGACGTAGGAGCCGATGGCACCGCTTGGTCCTCCGCCGTTGGGGCGCCTGTCGACGATGGTTCCGTGGCGCGGCCCGCCGCCGCTCATGCTGTCGTCTCCTTGGTCGGGGAGGGGTCGATGTCCTGCACGCAGCGGAAGCCGACCACGTTGCTCCCGCCGCGCTTGCGGTAGATGCCTTTGGTGCTGGTCTGCACCGCACGCATCGGGTTGTCGTAGCTGCCGCCGCAGATGACGGCTTCGCCGGGGTCGTCCAGGCTGGTGGAGGTCCACTCCCAGCAGTTGCCCACCATGTCGATGACATCGAACGGGGAGCGGTTGCCTGGTCGTTCGTCGACGCGGGTCGTCCCGGCCCGCCGGACGGCGTCGCCTGCGAAGTCCCGGTACCACGCCTGATACGTCACGACAGGCCGCCCCACCCACGTGTCCGCGCAGTTGACGAGGGCGCTGTCGGGCGTGTCACCCCAGGGGAAAAGCCGTCCGTCTCCGCCACGCGCAGCGGCCTCCCATTCGAGGGAGGTCGGCAGACGCTTGCCCTCGAACGCGGCGAAGGCGTAGGCACTCCACCAGTTGACGCAGATGGCAGGGTAGGCGTCGTAGCCCGGATTCTCGTAGTAGTCGGACCGTGTCAGCCGGTCGGTCCAGGGGTGGTGCGTCATGCCGGCCGGCTGGTCGGCGTGGTCCCACTGCGAGGTGCCGTCGGCGTTGAGGGCGTCGAGGAAACGGCGGTAGCGCGCCACGGTCACAGCATGGCGGTCGAAGCGTACGGGATGTTCGACGCGGCGGATCAGCAGCCGTTCGGCCGGCCCGACCAGGTACGCCCCGGCGGGCAGCACGCAGTCGTCGCTCTGCGGAGTGCGGGACATGCCGGCGAGGAATGCGCGCACCTGCTCGGTGAGGAAGGCGCCGCCGGGAAGGTCCGCTGCCAAGTGCCGGTTCGACGGCTCGGCAAGAAACCTGGCGGCCAGGAGTTCCTGGTAAGCCGTGTGTACGAAGGCGACGTGATCGGGGCCGGCGGGCCGCAGCAGCGGGGCGAGGACGCAGGCGTCGAGATCGAGGCGTCCGTCTTGGAAGGCGTCGGCCCCCAGCTGCCGGTGTAGGTCGAGGAGGGAGAAAACGGTGCGGTCGGAGAGGAAAGCGTGTCCGAACGCGGCGGGAAGCCGCTGTTCGAGATCGGATTGTCCACGCTCGGCCAGCGTCCGCGTGATGTGGATGCCGAGGATGTCCGCGAGGGGCTTGCCGACGGGAAGGGCCAGCGCGGTGGTGAGGCGCTTCTCCAGAGGGGTTGCCTCGGGTTCGGCCAGGCGTACGACATGGAAGTGCGGCACGCGGGACGGGTCGAGGCCATTGGCGTACATCTGCTCGACCAGTTGCTCGGAGCGGCCCGCGCCGCTGTCCAGTAGTTGACGTACCTGGGGCGAGTCCGCGAGGAAGGACACCCGTGAACTCATGACCACAGCCGATTCGGCGGACAGGACGGCCGCGAGATCGGTGAACAGGCGCAAGAAACCCGCAGGGCTTGGTTCCTCGACGCCCTCGTCGACGGCGTCGAGCACGCACAGCGCGGTCCCGGAGCGGATGAGGTAGAGGAAGAGGTCGTAGGCACGCGAGCGGTCCGACGTCATGGCCGGCGCGAGGAGGCGGGCCGCGTACTCGGAGAACGGTTCGTCCTTCGGTTTGAGACCGAGGTCGAAGTAGAAGCGGAAGCGGCGGATCTCTGGATTGGCGGCCAGCGAGCGAAGAAGCGTGCTCTTGCCGCTCCCCGGACGGCCGGTGACCAGGACATTCGCGCTGCCGCGTGCAAGGCGCGTCAGCAGTTTCGCCGCGTCGCCGGAGTGCTGCATCGTCGACTCGCCTGTACGCGGGTCGGTGGTCAGCGCGGCCGCGGTGACAGCGGCCCTACGCCCGTTCGGACGGTCAGCGGTGGTGAGACCGGCGAGGTGAGCGTCGAGGTTGACGATGGTGTCGACGAAACCGTCGTAACGCACTATCCGGAAGTCTAGCCCCAGCATCCGATGGAGGGCGCCGGGCGCCGCACCGCTGCCCTCGTCGTCCAGGACGACGAACCGGGTGAGCTTGGGCAGCCGGGTGCGTAACAGCTCCCCTCCGCTGGAAGCAAGGACAGTGCTCAGGTCGTCGGCGTCCCGGGAGAGCATGAGCTCCACGTACTCCAGCCGCATCCCGGACTCGCGGCAGAACAGCTGGTAGACGGTGTCCGGACTGAGGACGAACCGCTTGGCCTGCCGGTATCCGAGGGTGACGTACAACCCGGCAAGGAACTCGCAGCGGCGCGCTACCTCGGGCGCCAAGTCGGGCTCACCGCCGAGTAGGGCTGCACTCCCGGTGTCGGTGAACCAGACCAGTACGTCTACGAGCCTGCGGACCGCCAGCAGCCCGTCCTCGTCACTGATGTCGTACCCGTCGTGCGTGGACCGGTTGCGAAGCCGTCGAATGTCCTCGAGCGCATCCAGCACGGTACTGCTGCGAATGTACGGACGACAGCGCTTGACCAGGTCGTTCAAGGCCTTCGTCGAAGGGTCGCCCTCGACGCCGTGGTAGCGCCACAACTCCTTGAGGAGTTTCTCGGTCAGTTTCCCGACCAGCGCCACCGCGTTCTCGGGATAGCCGTCATTGAGCGACCGCAACGGCCGTTCCAGATCCAGCCCCAGTCGATCAGCGATCCGCGAGTGGTCGTCGAGTTCACTCCGCAGGCGCCGCAGCCGTTCGTCGACCAGCGTGCTCACACGCACTCCCCACGCCGCCGACCGAGGATGAACGCGAACCGGTCGGGAAACACCAGCACAGGCTCCGGATGAGCCATACGCATTTCCTCGATGCCCTTCTCGATCTCACTGTCGCTGAAGGTAGAGAGCAGGGACATGTAGCGGGCGCGCACCATGCCGAAGTACTTGTCCCGGTCGATGCGCAGCTCATGCTCGACATAGCTGAGACCGGCATCCAGCCCCGCCGCCCGCAAGTGACCCTCGATCACGGCCGGGTCGGGCTGCAGCTCCTCGAAC
The DNA here is from genome assembly GCF_040680215.1 of Streptomyces sp. NPDC052107. Lineage (NCBI taxonomy): Bacteria > Bacillati > Actinomycetota > Actinomycetes > Kitasatosporales > Streptomycetaceae > Streptomyces > Streptomyces sp. NPDC052107. The sequence goes on along the minus strand of NZ_JBFAWG010000039.1, from coordinate 5,673 downwards.
CGCGCAAGGGCCGCCTCGAACAGCGGGTACTGGATGCTGGCCGGCAGCATCACCACCAGCAGCCGCCCTCCGGGCGCCAGCCGATCGGCCAGGCCACGCAGCGTGTGCGCCGGGTCGGCCACGTGGTGTACTGACTCCTTCAGCCACACCGCATCGAGCTGCTCGTATGGCAGACGGGTGCGTCCTTCGGCGAGGTCCTCGGCGCAAGCAACGATTGGTGTCAGGACGGCCGGAGGCGGCGTTCCGAGCTGGCGCAGCATCGCCTCGGAAGGATCGACGCACAAAATGGGGTGACGGGGCCCAACTTGCTTGGCCACTTCCCTGGCGAACAGGCCTGTCCCGGAGCCGACGTCGGCGATCCGGTCCATGGGGCCCAGCCGTAGAGCCTGGGCGATCTGGCCGGACATCCAGGGAACGTAGTCCGGGCCGTAGACCCAGTGCTCGTCGTACTCGTCCGCCAACTCCTCGTAGTGTCCTCGCACATTCCGCCGCTCCACGATCCCCCTCGTGCCCCTCACCGCGCCGTTTGTGCCGCACAGGGCACGGTGCAGGTTATCGCGAGCACTTTGGCGGCAACAGTCTGTAACCAGACGGCTGTGGGCTTGATCGACTTGCCGCAGGCGGTCTGCAGCGCATGGGCCAGTTGGTCCGGCAGTACGCCAGTCTGCCGCTCGGGGGCACGGACGCCTCGGTCGTGGCGGTCGCTGAGCGGGTCAAGACGCTGCGTGTCGCGATACTCGACCGCACTTCTCCGCGGTCCGGTGGGGAGTTCGGCCTCGGTACAGGTGGGCTCCGCCAGCGGGGGGACGGAATGCGGCGGCGGCCTCTTGGCGGCCAGCACCGGGCCGCGGCCGGTGCCCTGGGTTCGGTCGTGAGCCGGGCAGTTCGGCACCGCACCGCAGCTGTAACCCCAGGTCCGCCCGTACGATGACCGCGTGACAGCCCGCCGCACCCTTGGCGCCGGCCCGCAGGCCGGGAACATCCGCGCCGCCCAGGCCGACCTTCTCGATGCCCTCTCCGGAGTCCACCTGCCCGACCGCGACGGGCGGTCGAGGGACTACTGAACTTTAAGGAACAGACCGCCATGTCCCCGGGCGGCACCTTCGGGAGTTACGGGCCGGCTCAGCACCTGGCCTCCAAAAAATCTTGGCTGCCATGTCAAGAATCCCGCCGCCGCACGACTGTCAGGGGGTGTACGGCCGCCGCTTCAGGGTGAGGCGCTCAGGGCCGCAGACTGAAGGGGTTCCTATGGAGAGTACGGGCGTTGGCGCCGTCATCGTGTTCCTGGTGGTCGTGTGCGCGCCGGGGCTGAGCAGCGTGCTGCAGAGCATCGCGTTCCGCATCCGGGCGGAGGGCAAGGCCGAGCTGGCGCGCGCCCGGCGGGAGTCGGGCCGCGGGGCGGTCGGCGGGCGCCGCACGGCGAGGCAGGGGCGGCATGACTGAGCAGCAGACGGCGCCGCACGCCGAGGCGGTTGAAGCCCTGGTCGCCGAGCGGTTCGGCCAGCTGGTCGGCTACGCCCGCAAGCGGCTGCGGGCCTTCGACGTCCCGCCGGCATGGCTGGACGCCGAAGACGTGGTGCAGAACGCCCTGGCGAGCGTGCTGGCCCGCAGTGAGCCGGTCGAGATGCTGCGCCCATACGTCTTCACCGTCATCAGGAACGAGGCATGGCACGCCGCCCAGCGCTACCGCGCCGGCCTGGGCTACGGGTGCAGAGACGCGGACGTACAGCTGGAGGCCGCCGGCCCCGCCGTCGACCCGTGCGGCGCCGCCGACCGGCGCCTGGACGTGCAGGCGGCGCTGAGCGCGCTGCCGCCGCAGCAGCGCACGGCGGTGTTCTGCACCAAGGTGCTCGGATTCACCCAGGCGGATACGGCCCAGGCGATGGGGTCGGCGCCGGGGACGGTGGCCACCCATGTCTCCCGGGCGGTCGTCACGCTGAGGGTGACCCTGGGCGCCCTGGCCGTGGTGCTGGTCGGCTGCACCGTGGCGCTGGTCGGCCGCGGCGGGCAGTGGCTGCGGTCGGGCCCGCTGCCCATCGACCCCTCCGCGGGCGGCGATGTGGGGAAGGCGCTGTCGTCAGTGCCGTGGCAGTGGTGGTTGGTGGCGGCGACCGTGCTCACCGCGGTGCTCGCGTTCAGGTTGTGGCAGAGGCCCGTACGGCTTCCGCGCCCACCCGCGCCCACCCCCAGGGCAGAAGGAGAAGAGTGGAGGAGTGCCCGCCCGGACGCGACGGGCACATCGTCGCCGCCGTGGGAGTCGTATCCGCCGGATCCCCTTTCAAGCGAGGGCGGGCTGTAACCGGGCGGGACGCGACCGCTGATCACCGAGCAGGGCGTGGCCGCTGCGGGCCTGTTCGGTGAGTCCGTCGTGTTCTCCGGCCGCCCTCGATCATGAATCCCGGATAAGCTCCCCATGTCCACCGCGCGGCTGCAGCGGTGACTGTACGCGCGCCGCTGCAGCCAAAGCAGTCAAGGGATAGGTCAGCCTTGACGCTTAGTCCGCGGTGTCGTCATCGCCAGGCTTCAATGCGGACAGCGCCCTACGTGCAGCCTTGATGAGATCAGGAAGCTGATTGACGAGCTGAGTGAGCAACGTAACGAACAGACTCAGCACGCCGAAAACAGCGAGGACCGTGAGAGTGATGGCGTTCCAGTCCACCAGTTGACCTTCCCGGCGGTCAGACTGGCGGTGGGCAGCCTCAGTCCGTCCACCTGCTGAAGTGGTCGAGCTGAGGACTCCGTTGCGCGCCTACGCGAGTCTCAGAGGTCAAATGGCGGTCGATCCGCCCACTTGCTGGCCAATTGCTCTGGCGCGTCTGCTGAGCTGGCCTGAAAGGCAGAGAGTACCGCTCGGGATCGGTCGCTGAACAGCGTGCCTCGTACTTGTTTGCCATCGCTCACTTATCCGGGCTCCAAACGACGGCACTTGAGCCGTTCACCGTCAGGCAGGCGCGACAGCTGCAACCGGCGCGGGCCCATAACAGTCATGATCGGGTATGGGAGTACCTATGTTCCGGCGCCGGACGGAACGGCGCGGCCTGCGCTTGTGGCCGGTCGGCACCGTGCTCGTCCTGGCCTTTACCGCCGCGGTGCTCGTGGCCGCCACCGTCTTCTACACCGGGTGGGACCTGCTCGGTGCACGCGGGCTGAAGCCCGAGCACCGCATCGACGCCAAGACGCTGTTCGACTTGGTGAAGCTGTCGTTCGGGGTGGTCGCCGGGGCCGGCGCCCTGGTCGCCCTGGTCGTCGCCTACCGACGCCAGCGCGTGGACGAGGACGGCGCCCTGCGTGAGGCCACCCGCCTGCACACGGAACGCTTCACTGCGGCCGTCGCCCAGCTCGGCCACGACTCCGCCGCGGTCCGCCTTGGTGGCGTGCACGCCCTGGCCGGCCTCGCCGACGACGCCCCCACTCGCGACCTACGCCAGACCTGCATCGATGTCCTGTGCGCCTACCTTCGGCTGCCCTACACCGCCGAGGACGCCCTGCCGGAGGGCGACGTCGAGGCCCGGCACACCTGCCTAGCCGTGCGGGAAGTCCGGCACACCATCGTCCGCCTCATCCGCGACCATCTTCGTCTGACGTCTGTTCACCCGCACTCTTGGCAGGGTCACGACTTTGACTTCACCGACGTCACCTTCGACGGCGGAGACTTCTCCAACGCGGTCTTCTCCGGCGGCACAGTCAGCTTCGTAGGGGTGACGTTCTCCGGCAGACCGGTCAACTTCACGGGGGCGACGTTCTCCGGCGGCACGGTCATCTTCACGGGGACGACGTTCTCCGGCGGCACGGCCTACTTCGCGAGGACGACGTTCTCCGGCAGTTCGGTCTACTTCGACATGTCGACGTTCTCCGGCAGCAGGTTCCACTTTGACAGCTCGACGTTCTCCGGCGGCATGGTCAGCTTCGGCATGTCGACGTTCTCCGGCGGCATGGTCAGCTTCGGCGTGTCGACGTTCTCCGGCAGTTCGGTCCACTTCGGCATGTCGACGTTCTCCGGCAGTACGGTCAGCTTTGGGCAAGCGACGTTCTCCGGCGGCACGGTCGACTTCACGGGGACGACGTTCTCCGGTGGCACGGTCGACTTCACGGGGACGACGTTCTCCGGTGGCACGGTCGACTTCACGGGGACGACGTTCTCCGGTGGCACGGTCGACTTCACTAACGCCACCGGTCCAGCACCGTCTGGCCTGGTTCCGCTGAGCGGGGGCCCCATGCGGACGGGGGTAGTTCTGCCGCTGGCCTGGTCCGGCTGATCCGCCTCTCGATCACAGAACGACCATGCCGTCCGCTCAGATGACGACAAGGCCAAGCAAGCGACCTACCGGCGTCACGGTCACCTTGGTAACAGTGACGCCGAGGTTGTGTCACTTCATGAGCATGTGCAGGGCCGTCATGGCGGCGATTCCCACGAGCAGGGCGACGCCGACGGCGGGATGCAGGAACGCGATGTAGGTGCCGATGCAGCCCACGATCAGTAGTAGGGCAGTTCGGGTGTCGACGCCGTTCATCAGCGGCAGCCCCTGGCGGCACGGACGGAGCAGATGCTGGGGGGAAGCTCGATGTCGCCGCGTCGTTGCATCTCTCTGCCGAGACTTCGCATGCGGCGCAAGTAACCCTCCACGGAGCGCACGGACAGGTTCAGCTGGGCACCGATCTCCTTCTGCGTGCATGGCCCGCGGTAGAGCAGTGCCGCGATGGCGACGGCTTCCGCGGGTGAGCGCTGTAGGACCCGCCGGACCGCGTCGCGGAGCTCGGCCTGCTCCTCGAAGCTGCCTTGTGCCCGCCCCAGATCGAGGACGGTGTCGGCCAGCGCCTCCATCTGCCGCCGGCGCGGCCGGGCCCAGGCGTTGAAGGCGTCCCGGAACTTGTACAGGCAGTCGTTGATGAAGTAGGTGCGCATGCTCGCGCCCTTGTGAGGCTTCCAGTACCCGCGCTTGAGGCTGTAGTCCATGAAGTACATGACCGCTTCCGCCACCGCAGCGGCGGCCAGCTCCTCGCGCAGCTCCGCACTGCGCTGCAACTCGGTCACCTCTTGGTCGAGGTATTTCAGCCGCACGTCCCTGGTATGGCAGCGCACGACGATCGTGCCGTCCTTCATCCACTTTCGCAGGCAGTTCCAGCCGTACCGCCACAGGTCAGCCTCCAGGTGCCGAGCCAGCGGCCCCTCGAAGTCGGCCGCGCGCAGCCTCTCCAACAGTTCCTGTTCGGACCGCAGCGCTGCCGGCACCACCTCATCGGTGTGGCTCTCGTCACGCTGCCGACGGGTGATCCTTATGCTGGTCGTCATCTGAGGCAACTCTCCGTCTCGCTCTCACTGTTGTAGTCGCGCCATCTCGTACGGCAGCCAAAGCTCGTTGCCCCCCAACCTTTTTTGAAAAGCTGTCCCCCAGCACATCGGGGGTGTCCGTCGATCCCTCTTCTGGCTCCCGGTAAGTCCCGCTTACCGGGAACCGGACGTTCAGCTGCGAGAGATGCCCGGTCCGTCGTCGCCGTGCAGGACGAAGTGCGCCTTCGCGCCGGACCCCGCGCGGTGGAGCAGCAGCTTGGTGGGGCAGCATCTGCTCAACTACTGCAATTGTGAGAGGTCCGTCATGGGGTCCGCTGCTCGCACCGTGTCGTCGGTGCTGCTCATTGGCTTGTTCTTGGGGGCCTGCTCGCCCAAGGTGCACA
>NZ_JBFAWG010000038.1:0-68113 GCF_040680215.1 Streptomyces sp. NPDC052107 | reverse complement strand
CAGCGGATACCACCTGCCCAGGCACAGACACCGACCCGGAACCCGCTCAAAAACCCATCAGAAGATCCATTTCAGGCCACGTCGGTGGAACAAGGCTAAGCCGGCCCGGTCGGCTCAGGTGGCGCGGGTGCCACCTCCTCGCCGGATACGGCCCAGCAGATCCCGGTGATAGGCGGCGAGTTGCCCGGCGGGCACGGGCGCGGGGCTCCCGGCGAGGGTGTACCAGGTGTCGCTGCCGGAGTGCTGGATGGCGACGCGCACGCTGTGGCCGTCGGACAGCAGGATGGTGGCCACGGTCAGGTCGCCGGTGATGACGCCGACCTCGTCGGTCATCGCTCCGCCGGGGCCCGCGGTGACGCGGTCGACGTAACTGTTGATGCTCGGTGGGGTGTGCATGGGGCGCAGGCTTCCATCAACCCGGGCGGCGAGCCCCGCACCGCGCAGGTGCCGCCCGTGCGTGTCCCCGTGTTGGGCGTGTGATCAGCACCCGCAGCCGCCGAGGCCGGGCCGGGTGCCGGCCGCCGCTCAGCCGAACAGCGGGAACCGGTCGGCCACCGCACCCAGCGCGGCGCGCTCGGCCTCGGTCAGCGCGGCCCGGCCGGTGCCCAGGCGCGCGTAGTGCGCGTCGCTCCACTCAGGGAGCGCGGGCCGGCCGAGCAGACCGTCCAGGGTGGTGCGCACCGCGGCCAGCCCCTCGGGCGCCGGTCCCGGCGCGTGCGGGAGCTGGACGGTCAGATCCAGGTGGTGGACGGTCGCCTCCACCGCGAGGGTGGTCAGCAGATCCCCGGCCGTCAGCACATGCCCCTGCGTGCCGACGTGCTGCGCGGGGTCGGCCGCCTCCGCCGCCTGCACGGCCGCCGCCAGCGTCTCCAGATACAGGCCCTGGAGCTGGCGGAAGTCGAGGAACATGCTCGCGTTCACCCGGACCCAGCGCCGGCCGTTGGCCGCCCCCACGGTGTCCGGCCGCCAGTCCTGCCAGTAGGTCACCGCGTCCCGGTCCACCGGCTCCCGCGCCGGCGTGTGCAGCGCAACCAGAGCGCGCTGGGCGTCGCCCAGACAGTGGAAGACGAGGTCGCGGACCGCCCAGCCCGTACAGCCGGTCGGCAGCCACGACTCCTCGTCACCGAGTCCCGCGACGACCGCCGAGGCGGCCTCGTACGCCGCGCGCACCGCCCGCGCGGGGGCGGTGGCATCCCCTGTTCTCATGCGTCCCCCTGTTCGTCCGCCCTACAGGGTGTCACACCCGGCTCGATGTCGCCGTGTCCGCGGACAGCCGCTGCGCGACGTAGATCGGGATCACCGACAGCAGGACGAGCACCGCGGCCACGACGTTCACCACCGGTGCCTGCTGTGGCCGGGTCATGTTGTCGAAGATCCAGATCGGCAGGGTCTCGATCCCGGGCCCCGCCGTGAACGTGGTGACCACGATCTCGTCGAAGGACAGCGCGAAGGCGAGCAGTCCGCCGGCCAGCAGCGCGGAGCGGACCAGCGGGAAGGTGACGTCCGCGAAGGCGCGGAAGGTGCTCGCGCCGAGATCCATGGCCGCCTCCTCGTACGAGGCGGCCGTACGGCGCAACCGGGCCACCACGTTGTTGAAGACGATCACGATGCAGAAGGTGGCGTGCCCGATGATCACCGTGAACAGTCCGAGACCCACGCCGAGCGGCTCCAGGACCGTGCCGAAGGCCGAGTTGAGGGCGATACCGGTGACGATGCCGGGCAGCGCGATCGGCAGGACCACGATGAACGACACCGTGTCGCGGCCGAAGAAGCGGTGCCGGGCCACGGCGAACGCGATGAGCGTGCCGAGGACCAGCGCGATCGCGGTCGCCCCCAGCCCCGCCTTCACCGAGACCCACAGTGCCTGCCGGGCACCGGAGTTGTGCCCGGCCACCGACCACCAGTGCCAGGTCAGACCCGGCGGGGGCCAGCTCGCACTGCGGTCGGGACTGAGCGAGTTGACCAGGACGAGCAGCAGGGGGACGTAGATCACCGCGAAACCGAGCCCGGCGCCGGTGCGCAGGGCGATGCGCGCGGTGCGGCTGAGATGCATGGCGCTGTTCTCCTCCAGGTCCTACAGGCTGTTCAGGGCACCCGTGCGGCGGATCGCCAGCAGGTACAGGACGATCACGACGACGGGTACGGTGCCGAGCGCGGCGGCCATGGGCAGGTTGAGCTCGATGTTGGAGTACACGAGGTTGCCGATCAGCTGGGTCTTGCCGCCGACGATCTGCACGGTGATGTAGTCGCCGAGGCTCAGTGAGAAGGTGAACACCGAACCGGCCGCGACCGACGGCAGCACCATCGGCAGCACCACCGAGCGGAAGGTCCGCCCGGCCCGCGCCCCGAGATCGGCCGAGGCGTCCAGCAGGTTGTCCGGGAGCTGTTCGAGGGCCGTGTGGATCGGCAGGATCATGTACGGCAGCCACAGGTACGTCAGGGTGAGGACGGTGGCCGGCAGGCCGAAGCCGGGGCCGCTCAGCCCGAACGGCGCGAGCATCCAGTCGGCGAGGCCGCCCTCGGACAGGATGAGCCGCCAGGCGTACACCTTGACCAGGTAACTCGCCCACAGGGGAGTCAGGATGGCGACCACGAGCAGGGGGCGCCACTTCGGCCGGGCCACCCGTGCGGTGTAGAAGGCGACCGGGAAGGCGATCACCGCGCACAGCACGGTCACCGCGAGCGCCACGCCCACACTGCGCAGGATCACCTGACGGAAGACGGGCGTGGTGAACAGCTCGTGGAAGTTGTCCGTCGACCAGATCTTCACCACCTGCGAGGTGAAGGAGTTCGTCGTCCAGAACGCCGAGACGAACAGCACCGCCAGCGAGCCGAGGTAGAGGACGGCGAGCCACAGCAGCGGGGCGGTGAGCAGCAGGGTCAGCCGCAGCCGGGGCCTGCGGTGCAGGCTTCCGGCCAGCCGCCGGACGGTTCCCCGGCCGGCGGCGGTCGTCGCATCGGTCGCCACGGCTCAGCCCTTGATCTCGGTCCAGGCCTGCACCCACTTGGCGTACGGCACGCACTTGACGTCCGTGCGGCCGTCGAGGCACTGCTCGATGGGCGTGTTCCAGAAGGCGATCTTCTTCCAGTAGCTCTCGTCGGCCGCGTGGTAGACCGTGCAGAAGTTCTTGTCACTGGTCTCGGCGCAGGCCTTGGAGTTGGCCGGCGCCTCGCCGAAGTACTCGGCGACCTGGGCGTTGACCTTGGGAGAGACGATCCAGTCCAGCCACTTGTAGGCGCAGTTGGGGTGCTTGGCCTTGCTGTACACCATCCAGGTGTCGGACCAGCCGGTCGAACCCTCCTTCGGCACCAATGCCTTGATCTTGGCGCCCTCGGAGGAGGCGAGGCTCGCGATGACCTGCCAGGTGGTGCCGACCACCGAGTCACCGCTCTTGAAGGCGGAGACCTCCTTGAGGTAGTCGCTCCAGTACTCGCCGACGTCCTTGTTCTGCTGCTTGAGCAGGGCCACGGCCGCGTCGAACTGCTTCTGGTCGAGGGCGTACGGGTCCTTGATCTTCAGCTCGGGCTTGGTGGCCTTGAGATAGAGGGCCGCGTCGGCGATGTAGATCGGCGAGTCGTACGCGGTGACGTGCCCCTGGTACGTGGAGGCGCCGTCGAAGACGGCGGACCAGGAGGTGGGCGCGGGCTTGACCTTCTCGGTGTTGTACATCAGCAGGTTGGCGCCCCGGCCGTGCGGGATGCCGTACATCTGGCCCTTCACCGAGTTCCAGGCGCCGTTCTTCAGCCCGGCGAAGATGTCCTTGTAGTTGGGGACGAGGGCCGTGTTGACCGGGGCGGCGTCGCCGGCGGCGATCAGGCGCAGGGAGGCGTCGCCGGACGCGGAGACGGCGTCGTACTCGCCGGTCTTCATCAGCTTGACCATCTCGTCCGAGCTGGCGGCGACCTTGGAGTGGACCTGGCAGCCCGTCTGCTTCTCGAAGTCGCTGACCCAGTTCACCTTCGGGTCGTTGGAGCCGTCCTCGACATAGCCGGCCCAGGCGATCAGATTGACCTGGCCCTCGGTCTTGCCGAGCTTCGTCGGGGCCTTGAGGTCGGGCGGGTTGAGCCCGGTGGCGGACGAGCCGCCCGAGCCGGAGGAGTCACAGGCGGCGGCGAGCAGCAGCGCGGCGGCGCAGGCCGCGGTGCGCAGGGTACGGGTGAGACGCACGGCGTTCTCCATGGGGACGTAGAGGCGGGGGAGAGGTCAGGAGGGCAGCCGGACGGCGTGCCGGCGGTGCCATGTCAGGCGGACCCGGGTGCCGCGGTAGGCGGCGACGTCCTCGGAGGAGGTCTCCAGGTTCTGCTGGAGCGCCGTGAGCCGGCCGCCGCCGTCGAGGTCGACCAGGAAGCGGGTGGCGTCGCCGAGATAGACGACCTCGGCGACGGTTCCGGTCGTGGTGGCGTGCTCGGGCTCGTCCGCCTCGGCGGACTCCTTCAGGACGCGGATCTTCTCCGGCCGGATGTTGTACGTGTCCGGGGTGCCGACGATCCGGTGGGCCGCCTCTCCGTCGAGGAGGTTCGAGATGCCGACGAACGAGGCGACGAACGGGGTCGCCGGGCGCTCGTAGATCTCCGCGGGCGTGCCGACCTGGGCGATGCGGCCCTGGTCGAAGACGGCGATGCGGTCGCTCATCGTCAGGGCCTCCTCCTGGTCGTGGGTGACGAAGACGAAGGTGATGCCGACCTCCCGCTGGATCGCCTTCAGCTCGACCTGCATCTGCTCGCGCAGCTTCAGGTCGAGGGCGCCGAGGGGCTCGTCCAGCAGCAGCACCCGGGGCCGGCCGACGAGCGCGCGGGCGAGGGCGACGCGCTGCCGCTGCCCGCCGGAGAGCTGGGCAGGACGCCGCGGTCCGTAGCCCTCCAGGCGGACCTCGGCGAGGGCCTTGCGGGCGCGGACGAGCCGTTCGGCCTTGGGCACCTTGCGGACCTTCAGCCCGTAGGCGACGTTCTGCTCGACCGTCATGTGCGGGAAGAGGGCGTAGTCCTGGAAGACCGTGTGCACGTCCCGCTCGAACGGGGCGAGGCCGGTGACCTCCTGTCCGGCGAGTTCGATCCGGCCCTGGTCCGGTGTCTCGAACCCGGCGACCAGCCGGAGGACGGTCGTCTTGCCGGATCCGGACGGGCCGAGCATCGAGAAGAACTCCCCGTCCCGGATCTCCAGGTCGACCCCGGCCACGGCGGTCGTCTCACCGAACGACTTCCGCAGGTCCTGCAGCCGGATCGCAATTCCCTCCATACGGGAACCTTTCTGGCGCGCTGTACGTTGAACCGCTTGACCGCAAACATATGAAGTCATAGTTCTAAGCTCAAGATCCCCTTGAGGTAAAGCTTGAGTCAATGCACGAGGTGGTGACCGTGAGGCAGTACGAGATCGAGGGCGGCGCCCGTAAGGCCGTCTTCAGCCCGGTGGACAACCGGGCCCGCGTGGACGCGGTCGTCCGCCGCATCGGCGACGCCATCGAACTGGGTCTCCTGGCCGACGGCGAGCAACTGCCCGGTGAGACCGAGCTGGCCGGACAGCTCGGCGTCTCCACGGTCACCCTGCGCGAGGCGCTCATGGCCCTGCGGCAACGGGGCCTGGTCACCACGCGCCGGGGCCGCGGCGGCGGCAGCTTCGTCTCCCTCCCCGAAGTCCCCGCCGACGACCGCCTCAAGGCCCGGCTGCGCGGCTGGAGCACCGAGGAACTGCGCGACCTGGGTGACCACTGGGCCGCCCTGTCCGGCGCCGCCGCCCGGCTCGCCGCACAGCGCACCGAACCGGAGGATCTTCACCAACTCCGCCGTACCGCCGAGGAGTCGACCCGGGCCGAGGACGCGGCGGCACGCAGCCGGCTCTACGGCCGCTTCCACGTAGAACTCGCGGCGGCCGCCCAGTCCGCGCGGCTCACCCGCGAACAGGTCGCCCTGCAGAGCGAGATCGGCGCACTGCTCTGCCTGGTCCTGGCCGACGACGCATATCGTGAAGAAGTTGCGGACCGTCACCGCTCCGTAATCTCCGCCGTGCAAGATGGGGCCCACGAAACGGCCGGCACGCTGGCCGAGCGGTGCGTCAGGGAGTCGACGGCGCGGCTCGTCGCCGTACGCCTCGCCCTCTGACCGCGCCGCGTCAGGTTCCCGTCCGCTGGAGGACACCATGGGCCGGAGCCCCGCGCTCGCCACCCTCGACACGGAAACCGAGGCGTGGGTGGCCGCACAGGTCGGTGGCGCGCTGGAGGCCGTCTTCGAGACGGTCGCCGCCACTCGCACCGCCACCGAAGCTCTGCTCGGCCGGGTGGTCGCCGAGGGCCGGCGGCCGGCCAGCGCCGACCTCGCCGCCCTGCGCCCCGGACTGCATGTCCATCTGACCCGCGAGGAACTCGTCTCCGGCGTCGGCTTCGTCGCGGCGCCCGGCCTCCTGACGGACGTGCCCGCCTGGCTGGAGTGGTGGCAGTCCGGTGCCAACGGCGACGTACGCCCGCTGCTGCTCGACCTCGATCCCGGCCAGTCGGCGTACTCCGACTACACGCACTGGGACTGGTTCGCGCTGCCCCGCGACACCGGGCGCCGGGCGGTGGCCGGACCGTACGTCGACTACCTCTGTTCCGACGAGTACAGCCTCACCCTCTCCGAACCCGTCCTGGTCCAGGGCCGGTTCGCGGGAGTCGCCGCCGCCGACGTCTATCTGCGGCACTTCGAGACGGCCGTCCTCCCCCTCCTGCGGCGCCTGCCCCGCCCCGCCCACCTCGTCAATGCCCGGGGCCGCGTCGCCGCCTCCGCCGACCCCGCCCACCTGGCCGGCTCCCTCACCAAGGGCCCGGGCTTCGGCGAACTGCTCAGCGCGGCGCGGCCCGGCGCGTACGACGGCATGCGCCTGGTGCCGTGCCGGGGCGTGCCCCTTGTGCTGGTCCTCGCCTGAGCCCGAGCAGGCGCCCCCCGCCGAAGGTGCGGGCGGGCCGGTCGTGCCGACCTGCGCCATGCCCTACCGTGACCGGCATGAACGTGTCGGGCCGGAGCCTGCGGAGCTACCGATATGTCGGTCCCGAGGACGTGCGGGCCGCCGTCCGGCAGGGAGACACCGGCACCGTCGTTCGTACGGCGAGCGAGTTCGCGGGCTGGGCCGCCACCCGGACCCGCGAGGTACTGGCCGAGCCCTTCACCTTCGTCATCGGCTTGGACGGCGCCCTGCGGCTGGCCCCGCGCCGGTCCGAGCACGTGGCCTGTGCGGGCGGCGAGCCGGTGCTGAGCGCGGGGGAGATCGGCTTCGGTGCGGACGCCGGCCGCTGGACGGTGCGGGAGGTGAGCAACCAGTCGACGGGCTACTGCCCGGACGCCGGCTCATGGTCGGCGGTGGCGCAGGCGCTCGACCGGGCCGGGGTCGCCCGTCCCGGGTCCTTCACTCATGAGGTGGTCTTCCGCCGGTGTCGCACCTGCGGGCAGCACAACATCGTGCGGGAAGGCCATTTCGTCTGTGTCTTCTGCGACGCCGACCTTCCCGAGCGATGGAACCCCGACCCCTGAGCACTCAGTGCTTCGCCGAGGGCGGCTCGTACTGTTCGGCCAGCCCGAGGTCGTTCATGATCTGACGCATCAGCTGCTCGAACATGGGCTCCTGGTCGCCGAAGAGCGGGGCGAAGTGGCCGAACGCCTCGATGACGACCTGCCCGTAGAGCGAACGCCAGCAGCTCAGCATGACGGCCGCCGCCTCCGGCGGGAGGGCCACGTCCGTGTCCGCCACGTAGTCCCGCATCTGGCGCAGCAGAGGCGGCTCCAACTGTCCCTGGTCCGGCACCGGATAGCCCCGTGCCGCCCAGAGGTCCACGAAGGCCGGGCCCCACACCCCGGCCAGCCGCCGCACCCAGCGTGTCGTCAGCACGGCATGGGCTTCGCCGGCCGCTCGCGCGGGGGTGCCGAAGAGGAAACAGAACTCGCGTCGGCGGGTGATCGCCCAGGAGCGCAGGACACGGCTGGGGGCGATCATGCGCATCCCGTAGTTGTCCCGCGGGTGGCGCCCGGCCGCCCTGTTGAGCTCGTCGACCAGCTCGTCCACGATGTCGTCGGCGACCTGGGCGACGACGTCGGGAAGTCCGCGCTCGAAGTGGTGGTAGAGCGCCGCGGGTGTCACGCCCACGCGCCGGGCGACCTCCGAGAGCGTCAGGGTCTCGACGCCGCTCTCGACGATGACGTCCCGCGCCGCAGCCCGCACCTCGGCGGACATCTCGGCCCGCAGCCGGGCCCGCCGCCCTCCTGCCGCCACCGGTGAGCCCCCTCCGTCTCCGGACGCGATCTCTGCCGGGACCACGGCACCGGCCGGGTCCCGGCAGCGAGCGTACCGGCGCAAGGGCGCGCCGGCCGGGTTCGGCCGGGTCGCACATCCGAGCGCCCTGCGAACGGCCGGGTCAGGAGATGACGCGCAGGTGGGTGGGCCAGCCGAGCCGGTCGAGGCGGGTGAACAGGTCCTTGATGTCCTCCGGCCTGAGCTTCACACAGCCGTTGGACTTGTAGTCACCGACGCCGTCCCAACGGCGCGGCTCGGTACGGCCCTGCGAGCCGTCGGGGTTCATCTCCGAGTGGATGAACATCTCGGTGCGGGTCGTCGTCCGCTTCGCACACGGCATGTCCTGCAGGTAGACGGCGTATCCCTTGATGGAACGGCCGTTGTAGGTCCGGGACTTCAGCCTGATGCGCCAGTCTCCGTCGGGCATCCAGCCCTTGTTGCGGACGCAGTCGTCCTTGACGCCGATGCCCGAGCCCGCGCGGTAACTCTTCTGCACCCGGCCGTTCTTGTAGATCGACAGCCGTGAGTTCGTCGGGGCGGCGGGGTTCTTGGCGAAGACGAGGGTGGTGGCGGAGGGGGCGGCGGCCGCCGGGGCCGCCGTACCGGCGGGACCGGCCGGCCGTGCTCCGGCGGAGGCCGTCGTCATGGCCGTCGCCGCCATCGCGACTCCCAGGGCTGCGGCGGCACGGGTCCAGCGCTTGCTCGGCTTCACAGAAAGGACCTTTCAGTCGTTCGGTCACTGCGAAGTAAAGGGTCTTTAGAAACCGAGGTGGCTTTAAAGTTCTACGGCCTGTTATCACCCGTCCGGCGGGAGCGCGTCCGCTCGCGCGCCCGTTCCACGCCTTTTACGCCGTCACCGTGCCCTGAGCGCTGCTGCCTTCGGTGCTCACGCGGAGCGAGCGGTCACCGCCCGGAAGCGGCCGCACCGTGAGCGTCTGCTGGGCCTGGCCGATCGGGCCGTGGACGTCGTGGAGGACACTGCTGGTGAGGCCCTGGCCGGTGGGGCCGAAGGTGACCGTGGTGTCCAGGCCGACCCAGCGGCCCGCCGGTTGCCGGTGCAGATGGATCGTCAGGTCGACGTTGGGGAACATCCACTCGGCCGGCGGCCGGCGTACGGCGATGCCGTTGGCCGTGTCGACGAGGGCGACATAGGAGGCGACCGGGCTGCTCGGCTCGCCGGCGACGAGGTCGAGCTCGGTGGAGATCCATACCGTGCCACGGCCCGGCTCCGAGGGGGCGACCGGCCGGACGTCGACGGACGCGCAGTGCCCGCCGGGCCAGACCGAGCCCAGCGACTGACCGGCGAGCCCGTCCGGCGGGGTCAGGCGCGCCTCGGCGCCGCCGGCCACGACGCTGGTGTCGACCTCGGTCAGCAGCCAGGCGCGGGCCCGTACCACCGGCCGGTCCGCGATGCGCACGACCGCTTCGAGCAGTTCGATGGTGCGGCCGGGCCGGATCGACTCCACCTGGATCTCGCACTCGTCCAGGGCGAGGCGCCCCAGGATGTCGAAGCTGATCCTGGACAGCAGCAGTCCGCTCGGCGGGCGCTCGGCACGGTAATGGTCGATCGCGTGGACCACGAGTCCACCGAGCGGACTGAAGTGCATCTCGTCGGTGTCCCACGCGCCGCTCGCGTGCGGGGTGGGCTTGTAGCGGTGCCGGTCTGTGTGCTCGAAGTAGCTGGCGGCCAACGGGTGCCTCTCCTCGGGATGTCCGTGCACGGGGGCGTTGGACAGGTCGTTGCACAGTACATCCGTGGCCGTGACCGGTTCACGGGTACCTCCGCCCCCAGGCGGACCGGCCCAGCGCCGCGCACAGAGGGCGGCGCCGGGCCGGGGCGGGGCGGTCAGGCCGCCAGGCGCTCCGCGAGCTGCTTGGCCTTCGCGGCGGCCTCCTCGAGGGCGCGGTCGCGAGAGGCCTCGTACAGCGGGATCAGCTCGGCCATCGCCGGGTTCTGCGGGGCCATGGTCAGCTCCGGGACGATGAAGTCGAGGTCCAGACCGAGGGCGTCGGCGAGGACGGCCGAGAGGTAGTTCTGCACGTACTCGTATCCCTCACGCGGGGTGCCCGGCCCGTAGGCGCCGCCCCGGCTGGCGACGACCGTCACCGGGGTGCCCTTCGCGGACTGGGTCTCGCCCGCGGTGCGGCCGAAGAGGACCACGTTGTCCAGCCAGGCCTTGAGGGTCGAGGGGATGGAGAAGTTGTACATCGGGGCGCCGATCAGCACCGCGTCGGCCTGCTCCAGCTCCTCGATCAGCCGGACACGCTCGGCGAAGGCGGCGGCCTGCTCCGGCGTGTGCGACGCCGGGTCGGCGAAGCCGGCGGTGTGTGCGGCGGCGGTGATGTGCGGGACGGGCTGCGCCGCGAGATCGCGGTAGACGACCGTGCCGTCGGGGTGCTGCTCCTGCCAGTGCGCGCGGAAGGCCTCCGCCACGGCGCGCGAGGCGGAGGCCTCGGTCGGGAACACGGACGAGTCGATGTGCAGCAGGGTGGCCATGGTGACTCCATAAAGTGGACAAAGGGGGCAGAGGTCGCCCCGCGGCTCAGCGCTGGCTGAGATTTCGTACTCGACTATCTTTAACACATGGACTTACTTTTTTTCATCCCCCTACGATGGGGTAGTACCCTGATCGCATGACGGCGGAAGTGACCCACGACAGCGCGGCGTGCAAGCGGGTGGACGATGGCATCACCCGTGTCTTCCAGCTGCTCGGAAAGCGCTGGAGCGGCCCGATCGTGGCCGTCCTGGTGGAACAGCCCGCCCACTTCGCCGACCTGCGCCGGGCCGTCCCCGGCATCAGCGAGCGCATGCTGTCCGACCGGCTCGCGGAACTCGGCGCGGCTGGACTCGTGCTCCGCGAGGTCGACGAGGGCCCGCCGCTACGCGTGTCCTACCGGCTGACCGCCGCGGGGGCCGCCCTGGAGCCGGCGCTCCGGGAACTGGGCGAGTGGGCGAAGACCCACCTGCCGGACGCGCCGCCGTGCCCCGGCACGTAGCGCGAGCGGCCGGCCGGATCGTCCGTGCAGGGCGCGGTCCGGCCGTGGACATCACCGCGCAGCGGGTGCGGACCGTCTGGACCAAGCGGTCACGCGGCGGCGTCGCCGCCCGGCGGAACGCCGTGCCGGTCGGATCGGTGTTCACCGTACGGACCGCGCACGACCGCGATCGCGTGCTGCTCGGCGCGGACAGCTCGGTGGGACACCGGAGACTGCGCCGTCTGAGCGCCCTGCCCGCCGACTGCACGTGCCCCGCCGCCACGGACCCGCGCACCGCCTTCGCTGCACGGTCAGCGCGGGCGAGACCTTCCCGCAGGCGCTGATGGACCGCCCCGGACGGACCGTGCGGACCGGGCAGCCCGCCCAGGGCGTCTTCTCGGACGTGCTGGTGCGCAACCTGCCCGACGGCCTGCTCTTCGGGCTGCCGAACGAGGAGTACCTGACCCGCACCGGCCGACCTTCGACGGCACGGGCATCCCGCCGCAGCTGTCCGAACCGGTCTTCACCAAGGAGGAGTTCGCCAAGAACCGCGACTCGGCCTTCGACCGCGCGGTGAACCTGCTCAGCGGGCGCGACTGAGCCGGGTCAGTCCACCGGCCAGGTGTGCGCGGGCGCGTTGAGGTGCATGTAGTCGATGTACAGCTGGGTCATCTGGCGCAGGGCCTCGTGGCGGCCGGCGCGCGTGGTGGCGTCGAGGTGGTGGAACATCTCCTTCTGCCACACGGCGCCGTTGCGTGCCGTCACACAGCGCTGCTCGATGATGCCGAGCAGCGGCTCCCGCCAGGCGTCGTCCATGCCGGACTGTGCGAGCCCCCGGTGCGCCAGCGGCAGCAGCCTGCGCAGGACCAGCTCCGGCACCGGCACCTCGCCCATGCCCGGCCAGTACAACGGGGCGTCGATGCCACGCCGGGCGGCGGTGTGCAGATTGTCCTCGGCGGCCGCGAACGACATCCGCGACCACACCGGCCGCTCCTCCTCCACCAGGGCCCGGGTGAGGCCGTAGTAGAAGGCGCCGTTGGCGAGGGTGTCGGCGACGGTCGGTCCGGCGGGCAGCACCCGGTTCTCCACCCGGATGTGCGGGAGGTCGTGGGAGACGGCGTACACCGGGCGGTTCCAGCGGTAGATCGTGCCGTTGTGCAGGGTCAGTTCACCCAGTTCCGGGATGTCGCCGCGATCCAGGGTCTCCGCCGGTTCCTGTTCGTCGCACAGCGGGAGGAGGGCGGGGAAGTAGCGCAGATTCTCCTCGAAGAGGTCGAAGACGCTGTTGATCCAGCGCTCCCCGAACCACACCCGGGGCCGTACGCCCTGCACCTTGATCTCCTCCGGGCGGGTGTCCGTGGCCTGTTCGAACAGCGGGATACGCGTCTCGTGCCACAACTCCTTGCCGAACAGGAACGGCGAGTTCGCCGCCAGCGCCACCTGGACCCCGGCGATGGCCTGGGCCGCGTTCCAGTAGGGGGCGAACTCCTCGGGAGACACCTGGAGATGGAACTGCGTACTCGTGCACGCGGCCTCCGGGGTGATGGTGTCCGCGTAGGTGCGCAGCCGGTCCATGCCGTCGACCTCGATGCGCAGGTCCTCGCCGCGGGCCGCGAAGATCTGGTCGTTGAGGATTTGGTAGCGAGGGTTCTCCGACAGGGTCTCCTCGCCGATGTCCTGCTGCCGCAGGGTGGGCAGGATCCCGATCATGATCAGCCGGGTGCCGATCGACCTGGCCCGGTCGTCCGCGTGGTTCAGCGCGGCGCGGATCTCCGACTCCCACGCGTCGGGTCCGCCCGCGGTCAGCCGCCTGGGCGGCACGTTGATCTCCAGGTTGAACCGGCCCAGCTCGGTGGACCAGGCGGGGTCGGAGATCGCCTTCAGCGCATCGGTGTTGCGCATCGCCGGCTCGGCGTCGTCGCCGACCAGGTTCAGCTCGATCTCCAGGCCGACCTGCGGCCGCTCGGACTCGAAGCGTGCCTCGCGCAGCATCTGCGCCAGCGTGTCCAGGCACGCGTGCATCTTGATCCGGTACCGGCGGCGGTCCTCGCGGGTGAAGACGAGCGCCGGGACGTCGCGTCCCATCGGCCCTCCAGGATGCCCCTCGTCGCAACCTCCATCACCCAGCGTCGCACCAACGCGCGAGCCTCACCAGGCGCCGCCCGCGGCACCACCGCCGGGTACGAGCATGGGCGCACGGGCCCGCCGACCGGTTGGGTGCGTCCGGCCGGTCCGTCAGCGCCGTCGCCTCTCCAGGATGAGCGGTCCTCAGATGCGGCCGGGGACGGGGGCCGTGCGGTCGCGCGCCCCTGGGTCTCCGGGTGAGCCAGATCGTAGTCCGGGTACGCGGCCGTGCACGGTGCGTGGCGATTCCGGATGCGGTCCGTGAGCGGAGCTTTGCTGTTGAAGTGGGCGGCGATCGTCACCCTGGCGTCCGGATCCGCCAGGACCGGGCGGGCGTGCCTCCGGTGTGGCCGAAGGCGCGCGGTGAGCGGTGCCGGCATCAGCTCCAAGCCGCACCACACGGGCACGCCCATGGCAGAGGAGGAGGGCGCAGGTCTCCTCGCCGAGCAGCCGTCCGCCGTCGTGGAGACCACCGGTGCGGTGCCGCTGCGGCGGACGATGATCTCGGCGATAGGCAGATACCCGGCATGGCCGAGACAGCCCGCCACTCGCACCGGAACCCAGCCGGGATCGGCGTCCGTGGCACAGATCAGTGCGAGCACCGTGGCCCAGCCCCGGTCGAAGGCGCCCTCCGCGGCCGGTCGGCGGCCCACGGCGCCGCGGTGCGGCTCCACAGGTGCCGGACGCAGATCCGGAGCGTGGCCGGCAGTCCGGACGCCGACAATTACGGCATCACCGAACCCGTCGTCAGCGGAACGCCCGGCGCCTCCTGACCGATGGAGACGTCCATGACCGTCCGGCCCTGGGCAACACCCGCACCCGCGCCCCCGCACAGGTGCCGGCATGTGACCGCTTCCCCGGCGACAGCACGTGTATCCGGCATGGACCCGATCCCAAGGCCGACCGTGCGTCGACCGGGCCGTGAGTATGAAGGCGCCGGCCGGGGGGAAGTTCAAGGGGTTGGGCGGGCAAACACAACACCGCGCCCTGCGCGACCGGCCCCGGAGGCCGGGTGCGCGGGGCGCGGTGGCGGGGTGAGGGAAGGGGCAGGTACCGGGGGAGGCCTCTGCCCCAGATCCCGGCTTCAGGCCTTCTTGCGGGCCACGCCACCGTAGAAGCCGATCGCTTCGGAGCCGGGCGGCGGGGTGGAATCCGGGCGCCAGAACGGAACCTGGGTCAGGCCGGGCTCGACCAGTTCGAACCCGTCGAAGAACCGCTCGACCCGGTCGCGGGACCGCAGGTTCATGGTGGCGGTCGCGCTGTTGTAGACGGCCTCGGCCTCGCTGCGGTCGTCGGCGAAGTCGCCCGTCGCATGCGAGAGCACCAGGAAGCTGCCGGCCGGAAGCGCGTCGCGCAGGGTGGCCACGATCCGCTCGGGCTCGTCCGCGTCGCGGATGAAGTGAAGAATGGCGACGAGGAACAGGGCGACCGGCTGTTCGAAATCGATGATCCGGCGCACCTCGGGATGATCGACGACGGACTGCGGATCGCGCAGATCGGCGAGCACGATGCTGGTCGTGCCGGTCCGGCTGAGCAGCGCGTCGGCGTGCGCCTTCACGATCGGGTCGTTGTCGACATAGGCGACGCGCACGTCCGGAGCCACCTCCTGGGCGACCTCGTGCACATTCGGCGAGGTGGGCAGCCCGGTGCCGATGTCGAGGATCTGGCGGACGCCGCTGCCTGTGACGTACCGGACCGCACGGTGCAGGAAGGCGCGGTTGGCCCGTACGGAGATCCACACCTCGGGCGCGGCCTCGGCCAGTTGGTCGCCCGCCAGTTGGTCCACCTCGTAGTTGTCCTTGCCGCCCAGGAGGTAGTCGTAGATCCGTGCGGGATGCGGTTTGCTGGTGTCGATGTGCACGGCCCGGCCGCCGTCCTGAGTCACACTGTGCTCCTCTCCACGACCGTCACGGCCTCGGTCCGCAAACGGTTGGCCAAAGCTTGCCACATCAACTATCAGGTGTGCGTGTGGAGTTCCCGGAGCTCAGGAGGCCGCGATGCGGCGCCTGGCGGGGAGCGGCCGCGGATCGGGTCCCGGTGCCACGGTGTTGGACACCTGGCCGATGCCGTCGACCGTGAGGGTCACGGTGTCACCGGGGCCGGTGCCCGAGCCCAGGACGTCCCAGGGACGGACCCAGGTGCCGTGCGCGGCCTCGTGCACCGGGCGCGTTCGGCCCGGCCGTGCTCGCCCGGTCTCCGGGCGTGTCTCATTCGGCGGGCCCGAACCATGCGCCCGGGCCCACGCGTCACTCGGTCGGTCTCCCCCCTGCACATCGGACGCACTTCACGGGTCGGGCGTACCTCCGCGCACCGGACTCATCTCACGGGCCGGGCCCGCCCCGCCCCGCACACCGGGCGCCCGTCACCCGGCCGGCTCGCCTCCGCTGGCCTTTGCGTCTTCGGCGTCGGATGGTCGGAACAAGATCGGTGAGTCGAAGCTTCGTCCGACCGGTCGCGGGTCGTCCCTCCGTGTCCGTGACGAGGCGGGCCGACGCGCCGGGGGCGGGGAACGGTTAATCCATGCGCTCGGGTCGTTCCCCGCCTCTCCCGCCTGTCCTGCTCTCCAGCCCCCTTGCTCCGGCGCAGCCGGGCCTCGCCGCTGTCGCCCCGTGCGAGCCGGACCCGCCCATGAACTCCCGGTAGTTGTGGGTCGTGCGGGCCAGGGCGTCGATGTCGAACCGGGGGTGTCTTGTGGGCCACCACCCCGACGCGGCCCGGGAAGCGCTCCATCTCGTGGGGAAAGCCGGCCGACGGGTTGAGGGCGCGACAGCCGGCGTCTTCCAGTGCCCGCGCCACCGTACGGGCGGCTCGCGCTCCCCGGCGAGGTCGGGGTGGTGCAGGCTCACCGCCGCGGCGTCGTCCGCTCCCGCCTCCAGTCGCACCGCACGCCGCCACTCCGCGTCGATGCTGGGCAGCTTCCGGTCTGCTGCTTCCCCGGCGGTGTCCTAGTCGGCCGTGCCGCCCCTCCCCGTCGGAGTTGGAATTCCAAACTCGCTACGCCGTTCGGTCTGGGCGTCCGGGCAAGGGATGTCTTCACGGGGTGGGCCGGACCCGGCCGGTGCGCGCTTGAAGTTTGAAACCGATCGGTTTACGGTGCTGTAAACCGATCGGTTTCCTACTCTGGAGATGACCATGACCTCGATCAAGGACGCTGTCGTACTGGTCACCGGCGGCAGCCGTGGCCTGGGCAAGGCGCTGGTGGAGGAGCTGTACGCGCGTGGCGCCGCCAAGGTGTACGCCACGGCCCGCGACCCGCGTACCGTGACCCACCCCGATGCCGTGCCCCTCGCCCTGGAGGTCACCGACCCCGCATCGGTCGAGGCCGCCGCGGCGCAGGCCCAGGACGTCACGATCCTGATCAACAACGCGGGCGTCTCGCTGGGCGCGCGCTCCTTCCTCGACGCCCCCGTCGACGACGTACGCCGCGAATTCGAGATCAACTTCTACGGGCCGCTGCTGGTCACCCGTGCCTTCGTCCCCGTCATCGAGCGCAACGGCGGCGGACACCTCCTCAACGTCCATTCCCTGCTCTCCTGGCTCGGCGTGGCCGGCTCCTACAGCGCCACCAAGGCCGCCCTGTGGTCCCAGACCAACTCCCTGCGCCTTGAACTGCGTTCGCACGGCATCGGGGTCACCGGACTGCACGTCGGTTACATCGACACCGACATGACCTCGAACATCGACGCGCCCAAGTCCACGGCGGGTGACATCGCCGCCCTGGCACTGGACGGAATCGAGACCGGGGCGTACGAGGTGCTGGCGGACGACCGAACCCGGGATGTGAAGGCGGCACTCTCCGGGGATCTGGCGGTGCTGTATCCGCAGCTGACCGAGTAGGTGCCCGCGGGGGCGGCCGACCAGTGAGACCTCACTGGTCACAGCCGTCGCGAGCACCGGCGTTTCGGCCACGCACCGCCGCCGCGGAAGCCTTGTGCCCCTGCGACCGAGCGTTCCCCGGTTCGACTCCGCCTGGAGCCGGAACGTACTCGTCCCGCAGGACCTCGCCTGCCGGCCCCTGCGCGCCAGGGAGAGCATCACGCTCGGCCGCCGCGCGCCCGTGACGACGGCCCGGTGTGGGAGGCCATCGACGCGGTCGGCAGGCGTGAGGCGGTCGAGCGGCTGCCCCACGGACTCGACACCCTGCTCGCGCGCGAGATCTATGGCGGCGCCGAGCTGTCCGGCGGACAGTGGAAGCGCCTGGCCTGTGGGCGTGCCCCTGTACCGCCGTACACCCCTGCTCATCCTGGACGGGCCGCCGTCACAGGTGGATCCGCGCGGCGAGGCTGAGCGCTCTGGTCGGGCGAGCTGAGCAGTGCGGCTGGTGAGCGAGTTGATCTCTGTTTGGGCGTCGGTGCGGATGTCGTTGCAGAGCGGGTGCATAGGATCGCCGGCATGGCACTGCGACCTGTGATGGCGAACATAAAGGCTCTTGATCACTCGGCGGTCGGCCGGTTCTGGGCGGAGGCGCTCGGCTGGAGTGCTTACAGCCCCGGCGTGACCACCTACGTGGGACCCGCCGGCGGCCTCGTTTGGCCGGACCCGGTCGCCGTCGGCGTCGACGTCGTTCCCGTCCCGGAACCCAAGACGACGACAAAGAACCGTGTGCACCTCGATCTCGCCACCACCTCTGCGGCCCATCAGTCGGAGTTGGTCGCGCGCCTCCAGGCTCTCGGTGCGACGCCCGCAGACGTGGGCCAGGGCGACGTGCCGTGGACGGTCCTCGCCGACCCGGAGGGCAACGAGTTCTGCGTGCTGCAGCCTCGGGAGATCTACCGGGACACCGGGCCGATCGCCGCGGTGGTGGTCGACTGTGCGGATCCGCGGGCCATGGCGCGGTTCTGGGGCGAGGCGATGGACTGGACCCTGCACGAGGTGACCGACGATCATGCGGTGTTGCGCTCCGCCAAGGGTGTCGGCCCGTATCTCGAGTTCCTCCGCACGCCCGACGTGAAGACCGTGCCGGACCGCGTCCATCTTGACCTGCTGCCGTACCCCGGTGACGACAAAGAAGCGGAGGTGGCGCGGCTGCGGGCCCTCGGGGCCACCGACCTCGACCTCGGCCAGGGCGACGTCCCGTGGACGTGCCTGGCCGACCCGGAGGGCCACGAGTTCTGCGTCCTCGCCCCGTCCTGACGCGGAGCCTTGACGACACCCCCGAAACGTGAGCCTTGTGTGCTCGTGCGCCGTGACCCGGGTGGGGTGGGCTGCGGCGCCTCGGGCGTCTCGGGCCCATGGAGCCGGGGGCGGGCCCGCATCCGACAACGCATGGCGCCGCTCTCGCCGCGAGCCTCCTGGGGCAGGTCGCGATCGTCGCCGGGCTCGCAGATCTTCTCCGACACCCATGCCGGCGCAGCCTTGTTCACCACGGCGTGCACCAAAGACATCCGGACGGCAGTCAGCACTTTGTCGATCCGACGCTCGCCCCGCACCGGCTTCGTGCCCGGCCCGGGCACCACCACCCGCCGCTGACCGCCAAGTCCCGGGGTCCAACGGCCTCGGCGTACGCCTTCGTCGTCGGCTGCGCCCGCGCCGGGCCAAGCTCAACTCTCGTAGGAAACGGTCGGTCCTCGATCCCCCCGGAGAACATCCGCCTCGCGGACCGGATCGTCGTCCTGCGGAGTGGCCGCGTCGTCGAGCAGGGCAGTTACGACGACCTCGTGCACACCGGCGGCCTCTTCGCCGAACTCGTCGCCCTGGCCGAAGACCGGTGACGGCGGCGGGGGCGTCGTACGACGGCTCGATACGATCATGATCAGGCTGACGGACAAGGCCCGCCCGGCGCCCGGGCCATTGCCGTGCTCACCGGGCGGGACCACACCGACGAGGGGAATCGAACCATGGAGTACGTCAAGCTCGGCACGAGCGGCCTGGAGGTCTCCCGGCTGGCGCTGGGCTGCATGAGCTACGGCGTTCCCGACCGGGGGCCGCACCCGTGGACCCTGGACGAGGACGCCGCCCGTCCGCTCATCCGCCAGGCGCTGGACGCGGGAATCACGTTCTTCGACACCGCCAACAGCTACTCCGCCGGCACCAGCGAGGAGATCGTCGGCAAGGCACTCGGGGAGATGGTCCGGCGCGAGGACGTCGTGATCGCCACGAAGGTCTACTTCGCGGTGGCGGACGGCGCGGCGCGCGGCGACCGTCCCAACCGGTCGGGGCTGTCCCGCAAGGCGATCATGACCGAGATCGACCACAGCCTGCGCCGGCTCGGTACCGACCATGTCGACCTCTACCAGATCCACCGCTACGACCCGCACACTCCGGTCGAGGAGACGATGGAGGCGCTGCACGACGTGGTCAGGGCGGGCAAGGCCCGCTACATCGGGGCGAGTTCGATGTACGCCTGGCAGTTCGCCAAGCTGCAGCACACCGCCGAACGGCACGGCTGGACCAAGTTCGTGTCCATGCAGAACCACTACAACCTCCTCTACCGGGAGGAGGAACGGGAGATGCTGCCGTTCTGCGCCGACCAGGGCGCCGGCGTGATCCCCTGGAGCCCGCTCGCCCGTGGCCGGCTCACCCGCGACTGGGAGACCGCCAGCGTCCGCAGCGAGACGGACGCCTACGGCCGCACCCTGTACCAGCCGGACGACAAACGGATCGTCGACGCCGTCGCCGCGATCGCCGAACGCCGTGGCGTCCCGCGGGCCCAGGTGGCCCTGGCCTGGGTCGCCTCCCGCCCCGGCGTCACCGCACCGATCGTCGGCGCCACCAAGCCCATCCACATCCCGGACGCGCTCGCCGCACTCGAACTCCGGCTCACCGAGGACGAGATCCGGGAACTGGAGGAGCCGTACACGCCCAGGGGGATCGCCGGCCACTGAGGCCGACCGCGCGCCATACCCTCGCGAACGCCCGTCTGGCCCTTTCCTGGACAGACGGGCGTCACGGTATCTAGGGTTCTTGTCCAACAATGGAAAATCAGTCCACGTTGGAGACCGTCATGGCCGCCGCTTCGCCCGTAACGTTCGACGACGTCCGTGCCGCCGCCGTACGCCTCGAAGGCGTCGCCCATCGCACCCCGGTCGTCACCTCGCGCACCCTGAACGCCCTCGTCGGCGCCGAGGTGTTCATCAAGTGCGAGAACTTCCAGCGCGTCGGCGCCTTCAAGTTCCGCGGCGCCTACAACGCCGCCGCCCAGCTCTCCCCGGACCAACTGGCCAAGGGCATCGCCGCCTACTCCTCCGGCAACCACGCCCAGGCCACCGCCCTGGCCGCCCGCGAACTCGGCACCAGCGCCGTCATCCTGATGCCCGAGGACGCCCCGCGACTCAAGCGGGAGGCGACCGCCGGATACGGCGCCGAGATCGTCACCTACGACCGCTACACCGAGGACCGCACCGCGCTCGGCACGGCCCTGGCCGAGGACCGCGGCCTGGCCCTCATCCCGCCCTACGACCACCCCCATGTCATCGCCGGGCAGGGCACCGCGACCCTGGAACTCCTCGACGAGACCGGCCCGCTCGACGCCCTCCTCGTGCCCGTCGGGGGCGGCGGCCTGATCGCCGGCAGCGCCACCGCCGCCAAGGCCCTGCACCCCGGTATCCGGATCGTCGGCGTGGAGCCGGAGGAAGGGGACGACACCAAGCGCTCCCTGGAGAGCGGCACCCGCGTCACCCTGCCCGTCCCCCGGACCATCGCCGACGGGCAGGCCCTGCCCACGCCCGGCGAGCTCACCTTCGAGATCAACCGGCGCCTGGTCGACGCCATCGCCCTCGTCAGCGACGCGGAGATCGTCGCCGCCATGCGGTTCGCCTTCGAACGCATGAAGATCGTCCTCGAACCCAGCGGCGCCACCGGCCTGGCCGCGCTCCTGGCCGGCCGCGTCGACAACCTCCCGCCCCGCATCGGCATCATCGCCTCCGGCGGCAACATCGACACCGGGCGGTTCGCCGAACTCATCGGCGGATGAGGGGAGTCGTGGTGCGGCGTGACAAGGCACATGCGCCGTTGCGAGCCCGTCGGATAGCGTGAGCGCATGTCTACGCCCCGAATTTCCTAGCTGAGGACCCGCTTCCACACCAGAAGTGCGTCCTCTTGCTATTTCGGAGCGTTACATCATGATCACCGCTCGCGATGTCGAGCTGCGCGCCGGTGCGCGCCTGCTGCTGTCCGGCATCTCCTTCACCGTCTCCCCCGGCGACCGCATCGGTCTCGTCGGCCGCAACGGCGCCGGCAAGACCACCCTGCTGCGGATCCTCGCCGGTGCCGAACGGCCGGACACGGGACGCGTGGTGCCCGGACACGGGCTGCGCCTCGGCTACTTCGCCCAGGAGCACGACACGCTCGACACCGGCCGCACGGTCCTGGAGAACCTGAGGGCGGCGGCACCGCACCTGGACACCGGTGAGGCGCGGCGGGTGCTGGGCGCGTTCCTGTTCGGCGGGGACGACGCCGACAAGCCCGCGGGTGTCCTCTTCGGCGGCGAGCGGACCCGGCTGGGGCTGGCCGGCCTGGTCTACTCCGGGGCGAACGTCCTGCTGCTGGACGAGCCGACCAACAACCTCGACCCGGCCTCCCGCGGCGAGGTGCTGGCCGCGGTCGACTCGTATCCCGGCGCGATCGTCATGGTCACCCACGACGAGGGCGCCCTCGACGCCCTCCGCCCCGACCGCGTCCTGCTGCTTCCCGGCGCGGACGAGGACCTGTGGAGCGAGGACTACCGCGGCCTGGTCGCCCTCGCCTGAGGGCTGCTGTCCTTAAACTCCCCATCCGGGTTTCACCATGGTCATATAAGATCCACGCAATTTGATCACCAAATCTTGATTGTGGGGGGAGCTGATCGTGAACTCGCATGTCGTCAAGGGGGCTTTCGCGCTCGTACTGAGCGGGACCATGGTGGGGGCGCTGTCCACCGAGGCGGTCTCCGCGCCGACCACGGGCGCCGCGGCGGGGACGGCTGCGGTGACCAACGACCCCGTACAGCCCGGCGTCTGGGGTACGGCCACCGAACTCGCCCCCTCCGCCCAGCATCGCGTCCTGGACCTGCAGGCCCGCGCCGACGGCGCCCTCGTCGCCCTGCGCGACCAGCCCCAGGACCCCACGCAGACCGCTGAGGTCCGCCGGCTCACCGTCCAGGTCCGTCCGGCGGGCTCCACCACCTGGGCCGCGCCCCAGACGTTGTCCACCGCCGCCGACTACATCCTCGACGCCAGCACCCTCGCCCCACAGGCCGACGGCTCCTTCCTCGCCTACTGGCGCGAGCGCGTACCCGGGGGCACGTTCCTGCTGAAGGCCGCCACCCTGGCCCCCGGCGCCACCCGCTGGTCCGCCCCGACCACCGTCGCCACCACCGACTGGGCCGACTGCCCTCCAGTGGTCTTCGGCAACGCCACCGGCCGCCTCACCGCCGTCTGGGCCACCCCGGTCTTCGGCGGCCGTGAGCTGCGCATGTCCGAGCGGCCGGCCCCCGGCGAGGACTGGTCCGAGCCCACCGTGTTCGACACCGTCAAGAGCGACACCGAGGAAGGGGAGTGGTACCTGACCGGGCTGCACGCCACGGTCGACAAGGCGGGCAACGCGGCCATCGCGTGGAACCTCGACGACGCCTTCCGTGACGGCGGCCTCACCGGCGCGACCGGGACCGAGGTCTCGTACCACTCCCGGATCATGGAGCGGAAGGCCGGCGCGACCACGTGGGGCGACGCCGAGGACCTGACCCCCCTCGCCGGCACCCATCCGGGTGCCCTCCGCCTCGACGCCGACCCGGCCGGCGGCCTCACCCTCCTGTGGGCGAGCGCCGGCAACGGACCCGTCCGCTTCGCCCGCAAGAGTGCCCCCGGTGAGGCCTGGAGCGCCCCCGAGCAGACCCCGCTCACCGGCTGGTACGCCCCCCGCACCCTGCCCCGTCCGCTGACCGGCCCGAACGGCGACGTCACCCTCGTGGAGGACACGAGTAAGGCGGTGGTCTCCACCACTCGCTCCGCCCGCACCGGCGTCTGGGGCGCCGTCGAACAGGCCGACGACCGCCGTCCCTTCGGCTCCACCCACTATGCCGTCAGTTCCGGCATCGCCACCGACGGCACCGTGTTCGCGGGCTGGGCCGTGTCCATCGGCGGCGGCAAGTACCGGTTCGTCTCCGGCTTCCGCACCCGCGGCGGCTGGTCGGCGCCCAAGACGCTGGGCACCACCACCGACTACCGGGGCATCGGCGGCGCCGTCACGGTCGCGGGCAGCCGCCCCACCGCACTCTGGTACGACGACTCCGCCTCCGGCGGGCCGCTGTACACCGTCTCCGGCACCAGCCGCCCGCTGCCCCGCGCCCGGGACTACGGCGACGACGGCCACGCCGACGTGCTCGCCCTGACCGGTACCACCCTGACCCGGTACGACGGCGACGCCGCGGGGCATCTCGCCGCGGGCTCCGTGCACAGCGGCGCGGTCACCGGCGGCTGGCCCTCCGGCACCCGGTTCGCCGGGTTCGGCGACCTGAACGGGGACCGCGTCAACGACGTCCTCGCCGTGCTGCCCGCGGGCGAGGCGCGCATGTACGAGACCCCGGCGGGCCGGCTGCCCGTGCCGACGTCCCCGTACAAGAAGACCAGCAGCGACTGGCGCGGCTACAACGTCCTGACCACCCCCGGCGACCTGACCGGCGACGGCCGCGCCGACCTGCTGGCCCGGTCCGCCTCCACCGGTGACATCTACCTGTACGCGGGCAACGGCAGCGCGGGATTCGCCCCGCGCGTCAAGATCCGGTCCGCCTGGAAGGGGTACACCCGGGTGATCGGCGCCGGGGACCTCAACGGTGACGGCCGCGGGGACGTGCTGGCCCTCGACGGCTCCGGCGAGCTGTGGCGCTACAACGGCACCGGCACCGGCAAGCTCGCCGACCGGGTGCTGGTCTTCCGCGACTGGGGCAAGAGCTACCGGCAGGTGCTCGGCGCCGGTGACCTGAACGGCGACGGCAAGGCCGACCTGCTCTCGGTCGACTCCGACGGCGTGGCCTGGCTCAACCCGGGCACCGGCCACGGCACCTTCGGCAGCCGGGTCCGCCTCGGCTCGGGCTGGACCGGCCGCACCCTTTCCTGACCTGCGGCGTCCTCCCCGACCGGCAGCACCCCCTGCTGACCGGCGGCCCGCACCGGGGGGCACCCCCTGGGTGCGGGCCCTCCTTCCCGGGGCGCCTGGAGAGGAAACCCCGACCGGCCCCGCGGGCAGGTCGGGGCCCGGGCGAGCATGTCTTCGCCTGCTGAAAGGCCCGGACGAACCCAGGCGACCGCAGCCCACTGCTCGCCGCCTGAGCCGACCGACGGCGAGCCCTGCTGGGGGCGGCGGAACCGGGCGCCGACCTGACCCGGGCGTTGGGGACGGCGGTGGAGCGGTCCTTGGCGGCACCGGACGAGGGGGCCGCCACGGCGCTGCTGCGCACCCGCGGAACTGCTGCGGGCGGGCCGGCGGTTCGGAGCGGTACAGGTGCGACTCGTCGCGGCGGCGGCCACGGACGCGATCCGGATCGCGCTGCGGACCTGGGCGGACACGGAAGCGGGAGTCCCCGGTGAGGACTCAGCGGCCGCCCTGACGATCCACTGCCTGCGGCAACTGGTGGGCGGGATAAGCGCGTTGGTGCCGGGCGGCGGCAGCGGGGGTCAGTCGGCCCGTGTCTGCTGGGCGGGATGCGTCTCCAGGAGTTCTTCCACCCTCGGAGTTCCGGTGACCGTGCCGAGAAGCCGTTCCGCGAGGGTGATGCCCTGGGGCCAGATTTCTCCCTCGTGGGCGCACCACATGGGGGCGGCGGGGTCGCGGAGGTCGGCGATCGACCAGATGGTGCAGCCCCAGTCGTAGAGCAGGACGAAACCGGCCGGGATCTCGCCGGTCGGGTCCGGGCCGTCCTGGTACAGCTCTGCGATGTCGTAGAAGTTGCCCTGGGGACACCCTCCGCGTACGCCGAGGATGCCCTCGCCGGGGCCGAACCCTCCGTTGGCCACCTCGCTGTACAGGCGCGGCAGCAGCGAGGGCAGCGGGAACCCGATGGCCGCCTCCGCCTCGGCGAGGGCCTGCGGCGTCGCCGGCGGCGGCATGACCCGTCCGCGCACGTGCCGTCGCACCGCCTCCACGACTTCGTCATTCGTCACCGCGGAACAGTAACCGCTGGGCGCGGCGGCCCGATTGTCAGTGGTCGCCCTTACGGTTCGATCAGTGAGGACCCGCTGGAACGGCCGCGGGTCCGTCCTGGGGAGGGGTCTGCCATGACCACGGCGTCCGCGGTGTCGACGACGTATCTGGAGCTGTCGCAGGAGGGCGGCGGAGCCCACAAGTTCTACGAGGTGAGCGTCGACGGAACCGTGGTGACGGTGCGGTACGGCCGGATCGGCGCCGCCGGGCAGACCCAGACGACGACCTTCCCGACCATCGAGAAGGCGAGGGCGGCCGCCGCGAAGAAGGTGGGGGAGAAGGTCCGCAAGGGATACGCCCCGGCGGTCCAGGGGCAGCGCGCCCCACGTGCGGTGACTCGGCGTCAGGTCAGTTCGGCCCCGTCCACCGCGCGGGCGGTGGCACCCGTGCTGTGGCGGTTCCGCACCGGCTCGGCCGCCTTCGGCATCCATGTCGACGACGAGCACTGCTGGGTCGGCAATCAGGCGGGTGACGTCTACACCCTCGGCCACGACGGCGCCGTCCTCGCCCGGTTCAGCCTGCCGGACGGGGTGAAGTGCCTGGTCGCCGACGACTTCTGGATCTACGCGGGCTGTGACGACGGCAAGGTCTACGACCTCTCCTCCAAGCTGCCGTTCGCCGCGTACGACATCGCCGCCGACGTCGACATCTTCTGGCTCGACATCCACGAGGGCATCCTGAACGTGTCGGACCGCGACGGCCGGCTCACCGTCATCGACCACGAGGACGAACACCAGTGGGCCCGCCGCAGCCAGGGCGAACACGCCTGGATGGTGCGCGCCGACGACCGCGCCGTCTACCACGGCCACCACCGGGGCGTCACCGCCTACGCGCCCGACGGCAGCGGCGAGTTGTGGCACACGGCCACCCGGGGCAGCGTGCTGTTCGGCTGGCAGGAGGACGACGCCGTGTACGCGGGTACCGGTCACCGCGTGGTCCAGCGGCTGTCGAAGGCGACCGGCGCCGTCGAGGCGACGTACGCCTGCGACAGCGCGGTCTACTCGTGCGCCACGTCCCCGGGCGGGCGGTTCGTCTTCGCCGGGGACGCCGCGTCCTCCGTCTACTGCTTCGACCAGGACGGCACGCGCCTGTGGAAGCTCGGCACGGGCGACGGCTCGGCGCTGTCGATGCAGTACCGAGACGAGCGGCTGTACCTGGTGACCACCGACGGCTCGCTGGTGTGCGTCGACGCGAGCGAGACGGCCGTCGCCGCGGCCCAGCAGGGCACGGTGCCGGTCGCGCGGGACGTCAAGCTCGCCGCGGCCCTTCCGACCTACCAGCCCGCCACCGCGGTCACCGCCGTGGCCACCGTCACGCAGGCTCCCGCCAGAGCCGTCGTGGTCGAGTGCGTGCAGGAGAGCGGACGCCTCCGGGTGCATGTCGTGTCCGAGGGCTACGACACCTCCTGGAAGGTCCAGTTCCCGCGGGCGATACGGGAGCCGGGCGCCCGCTACGTCGTGGACGCCCTGCACCCGGCCGCCGGCGGCTTCTACCGCGTCCGCGGCGACATCCGCCGCCTGCTCTGACGCTCCCGCTCTCCTGCGCCGTTCGGTCCAGCCGGCCGGCACCTCAAGGCCGCACGGCCTGCGCCTCAGCGAGCCCTGCCCGGGTGCGGAGGGGCGCCTCCGCCGCGCTGCCCGCCCGGCTGCGTCGGGGACGTGACCAGGCCGCCTCCATCGGAGATCACCACCGACAACAGGCACCGCCTCGCCCGGGTAACGCGGTCGGCGCGTCAGCGTCGCGCGGCCGCTTCGTCCAGTACTTCCCGTGCCACGGCCAGCGCCTCGGCGCGATCTTCGGGTACGAGCCCGATGCGGGTGCGCCGGTCCAGGAGGTCGGACTCGTCCAGGGCGCCCTCGTGCCGTACGGCCCACAGCAGCTCCGCACGGGTCACCGGGTGGCCCGGCAGCACGGGCTCGGCCAGGGCCGGATCCCCGGTCCCGAGGGCGTGGACGGCCCCGGCCTCCGTGCCGTAGCGGCGGACCAGGCGCCGGGGTGCCGACAGGGTGCGCAGCCGGCCGGGTGCGGCGGCGCCGACCAGCGGCAGCGCGGCGGTGGGGGAGGGCGCGGCGGGAAGGCCCCGCGCGGCGGTCGCGGCGTCCACGGCGTCCTGGGCCATCCGCCGGTAGGTGGTGAGCTTGCCGCCGACGATCGTCGTGATGCCGTCGGGGGACGTCAGCACGGCGTGCCGGCGGGAGATGTCGGAGGTGCGGGCGGGGGCTCCGTCTCGGGCGTCGTGGCCGGAGGTGTCCAGCAGGGGGCGCAGTCCGGCGAAGGCGCCGACGACCTCGTCCCGGGCCACCGGCGTGTCCAGGACCGAGCCGAGCACGTCCAGCAGGAAGCCGATGTCGGTCTCGGGAACCTCAGGGACGTCCGGGATCCCGCCGTCGACCGGCTCGTCGGTGAGACCGACGTACACCCGGCCGTCGCCCTGGGGCAGGACCAGGACGAAGCGGCTGGTCTCGCCGGGGATGGGGATGTGCAGGCCGGCCGGCAGGGTGCCGAGCCGCTCCGAGCGCAGGACCAGATGGGTGCCGCGGGAGGGCCGGATCCGGATGCCCTCGACAAGGCCGCCCGCCCACACGCCGGCCGCGTTGACGACCGCGCGTGCCTTGATCTCGCCCTCCTCGCCGGTGAGTTCGTCGCGGATCCGGGCGCCGGTGCCGGTCAGCTCCAGCACCCTGACCCGGGTCAGCACCCGGGCGCCCCGCGCGGCGGCCGTCCTGGCCAGGGCCGTGACCAGCCGGGCGTCGTCGGTCACCTTGCCGTCCCAGGACAGCAGTCCGCCGCGCAGTCCGGCCGAGCGCACCGAGGGCGCCAGATGCCGGGCCTCCGTCGCCGACAGCCGGCGCGGGGCGGGCAGCACCTGGCGCGGGGTCCGGGCGGCCAGCCGCAGCATGTCCCCGGCCCGGAACCCGGCCCACGCCAGCGAGGCCTGGGCCCGGGACACCAGGGGGGTCAGCGGCAGGACGAAGGGCTGGGCGGCCACGAGGTGCGGGGCGGTGCAGGTCATCAGCACCCCACGCTCGACCGCGCTCTCGTGCGCCACGTCGAACTGCGCAGAGGCCAGATAGCGCAGCCCGCCGTGGATGAGCTTCGAACTCCAGCGGGAGGTGCCGAAGGCCATGTCGTGGGCGTCCACCGCGACGACGTCGAGACCGCGGGCCGCCGCGTCCAGCGCGGCTCCGGCCCCGGTGGCGCCGAGCCCGACGACCAGGACGTCGGCGACCCTGCCGTCGGCGGCCTCGGCCAGTTCCCGGCGACGGCGGTGTGCGCTGAGGGACGAGCCGACGTCGGCCCGGGTGTGACTCATCAGATCTCCTTCGAGGAAACCCCGTCGTTCAGGGCGGGGAGGAATCGAGCCCCTGAGCAGGGGAAGGAAAGCAGGTTCGTCGCCGGGGCGGGCTGGTACTTGTGCCCAACTACCGGGCAGCGTTCACAAACTGATGGGCTAGTATGTGAGCCGTGAGGGCCACCGGCGTGAAGCGGGCGTTCAAGTACCGCTTCTATCCGACCGATGCGCAGGCAGCCGAGCTGTCGCGCACGTTCGGTTGCGTGCGGAAGGTCTACAACCTGGCCCTTGCGGTGCGCACCGAGGCGTGGGCGCGACAGGAGCGGGTGAACTACAGCCAGACGTCGGCGATGTTGACGGCCTGGAAGCAGACCGTGGAACTGGCGTATCTCAACGACGTCTCCTCCGTCCCGCTCCAGCAGGCACTGCGCCACCTTCAGACGGCGTTCACCAATTTCTTCGCCAAGCGCGCGAAGTACCCTCGTTTCAAGTCGCGGAAGAAGTCGCGGAAGTCGGCGGAGTACACCACCAGCGCGTTCCGGTTCCGGGACGGGAAGCTGACGCTGGCGAAGATGGCGGAGCCGCTGGACATCGTGTGGTCCCGTCCGCTTCCCGAAGACGCTTCGCCGTCCACGGTGACCGTCTCCCAGGACACGGCCGGACGCTGGTACGTGTCCCTGCTGTGCGAAGACCCCTCCGTCCAGCCACTTCCGGCAACTGACACGGCGATCGGCATAGACGCCGGCCTCGACCACCTTCTGACCCTCTCCACCGGAGAGAAGATCGCCAACCCCCGGCACGAGCGGCGAGAACGCGCCCGCCTTGCCACGGCCCAGCGGCAGCTTGCCCGCAAGGCCAAGGGTGACGGAGTGAACCGGGCCAAGGCCCGCCGGAAGGTCGCCAAGGTCTATGCCCGCATCGCCGACCGGCGACGCGACCACCTGCACACGATCACCACTCGGCTCGTTCGTGAGAACCAAACGATCGTGATCGAGGACCTGGCCGTTGGGAACATGGTGAAGAACGGCCGCCTCGCCCGCGCCATCAGCGACGCGGCGTGGAGCGAGTTCCGGAGCATGCTGGAGTACAAGGCCCGCTGGTACGGCCGGGAAGTGATCGCGGTCGACCGCTGGTTCCCCTCCTCCAGGCTGTGCTCCACCTGCGGCAGCTTGCAGGGCGCGATGGCGCTGCACGTCCGTTCCTGGACGTGCGACTGCGGCACGACCCACGACCGGGACGTGAACGCGGCGAAGAACATCCTGGCGGCCGGGCTGGCCGTGTCTGTCTGTGGAGCTGGTGTAAGACCTCAACGGAGAACTCCGGGCGGGCAGTCGGCGACGAAGCAGAAACCCCCACGGCGCGAGCCGTAGGAATCCCCCCTCCTTCAGGAGAGGGGAGGATGTCAAGGCGTGAGGGTCCTCTCCAGGAGGGTGCGCAGCTCGTCGAGGAAGGCGGCGGAGTCGAGCTCCGGATCGTCCTCGTCGGTCATCGTGCGCAGGGACAGGGTGAAGGACTGCACGGTCAACAGCAGGGCGCGGGCCTGCCGTTCGACATGCCCGGGGCGTACGGAGCCGTCCGCGTGGCCGTCGCGCAGCCCTTCGGCCAGCAGCGCCAGCAGCGCCTCCTGGCTGGCTCCGCGCCGGTCGAGCACGTAGGGGAGGAGCAGTTCCGGATCGACGTCGACGATCTTGCGGAACAGCGGGTGCGCCCGGAAGGCCTCGACACCCGCCACGAGTCCGTCCACGATCCGGGTGCGGGTGTCCGTGCCGGAGGCGGGCTCGGGGATCGCCCGGGTGGCCACGCCGATCCACTCGCGGGTCATCAGATCGCCCACCAGGGTGCGCAGATCCGGCCAGCGACGGTACAGCGTCATCCGTGAGACACCGGCGCGGCGGGCCACGTCGGCGAGGGTGGTACGGCGGACGCCGACGGCCAGCACACAGTCGCGTACCGCGTCGAGCACATGATCGTTGTCCGAACCGTTGTGACGAATAGGCGTCATGTGTCACAGTGTAACGCCCCGGGCGTCGGGCGAAGCAGACACCGTCGCCCCGGGCACGGCCCGCCGGCCGTCGCGCGAACCGAGCACACCGAGCACACCGACCTGTGAGGACGACCGTTCAATGGACATGCTGTGGAACGGCTGGGGCGACCCGGCCAAGGCGGCACCGCTGCCCGACTCGGTGACCGGACTGCTCCGCGACCTGCTCGGCGTCAAGCCCCGCACCACCCCCGCCCTCGCCCTCGAGGACATCGAGCTGCCCGCCACCACGGCCGCCCCCGCCGCGCTCAAGGCGCTCGCCGAGGCCGTCGGCGGCGAGGACCACGTCCGTACCGACGGCGAGAGCCGCATCCGCCACACCCGCGGCAAGTCCACCCCGGACCTGCTGCGCATCCGCGCCGGCGACTTCGCCGACGTCCCGCAGGCCGTCGTCCTGCCCGCCTCCCACGACGAGGTCCTCGCCGTACTGCGCGCCTGCGCCGCCCACGGCCTCGCCGTCGTCCCCTTCGGCGGCGGCACCTCGGTGGTCGGCGGACTCGCCCCCCAGCGCACCGCGTTCATCGCCCTGGACCTTCGCCGCATGAACGGCCTGCTCGACCTGGACACCGTCTCGCGCACCGCCGTGCTCCAGCCGGGTCTGCGCGCCCCCGAGGCCGAGGCCCAGCTCGCCGAACACGGCTTCACCCTCGGCCACTTCCCGCAGTCCTTCGAGTGGGCCACCATCGGCGGCTTCGCCGCCGCCCGGTCCAGCGGACAGGCCTCCGCCGGCTACGGCCGCTTCGACGAGATGGTCCTCGGCCTGACCCTCGCCACCCCCGAGGGCACCATCGAGACCGGCCGCGCCCCCCGCTCCGCCGCCGGACCCGACCTGCGCCAGCTCGTCCTCGGCTCCGAGGGCGCCTTCGGCGTCATCACCTCCGTCACCCTACGGATCCGCCCGGTGCCGCAGGTGCGGATCTACGAGGGCTGGCGGTTCGCCTCCTTCGAGGAGGGCGCCGCCGCGCTGCGCAGGCTCGCCCAGGACGGACCCCGGCCGACCGTGCTTCGGCTGTCCGACGAGACCGAGACCCTCATCGGCCTGGCCCAACCGGACGCCATCGGCGGCGACTTGTCCCAGAGCGGAGCGGGCTGCCTGGCCATCACCGGCTACGAGGGCGCGGCCGAGGACACCGCACAGCGCCGGGAGCAGGCGGCAGCCGTCCTCACCGCCTTCGGCGGCACCCTCCTCGGCGCCGAACCGGGCGAACGCTGGGCCCACGGCCGCTTCTCGGCACCGTACCTGCGCGACGCGCTCCTCGACGTCGGCGCCTTCGCCGAAACGCTTGAGACCGCGGCCTTCTGGTCCCGCATCCCCGACCTCTACACGGCCGTACGCACCGCGCTCACCGACACCCTCACCGAAGCCGGCACCCCGCCCCTGGTCATGTGCCACATCTCCCATGTCTACGAGAACGGCGCCTCGCTGTACTTCACGGTCGTCAGCGCCCAGGGCGAGGACCCGGTGGCGCACTGGACGCCCGCCAAGCACGCGGCCAACGAGGCCGTACTGGCGGCCGGCGGCACCATCTCGCACCACCACGGGGTCGGCATCGACCACCGCGACTGGTACGTCCGCGAGGCCGGACCGCTCGGCATCTCGGCCCTGCGCGCCGTCAAGCGCCGCCTGGACCCCGAGTGCCTGCTCAACCCCGGCGTGCTGCTCCCCACCGACTGACCCGCTCCGTCCGACCCCCACCCGATCCGCCTGCTTCGGAGGCACACCGATGCGACAGTTCACCGCCGTCGTCAACCCCACCGCGGGCGGCTCCACCGGGGCGGCGACACTGCTGCACCTGGCCCGGCTGCTGCGCGAGGCCGGGGCCGAGCTGGAGACGGAGTACAGCCACAGCCTCGCCCATGCCCAGGACATCGCCCGCCGCGCCGGTGAGCGCGGCCGGATCGTCCTGGCCGTCGGCGGCGACGGCATCGCCGGCGGTATCGGCGGCGCACTCAGCGGCACCGGAACCGTCCTCGGTCTGGTGCCCGCGGGACGCGGCAACGACTTCGCCCGCGCGCTGAAGCTGCCCGCCGACCCCGCCGCACTCGCCGACATCCTGCTGACCGCCGAGCCACGGCCGGTCGACACCATCGAGGTGGAGTCGGCGGTCCACCCGCGCACGGTCGTGCTGGGCAGCGTCTACGCCGGCGTGGACGCGGTGGCCAACCGGCACGCCAACCACGCCCGGCTGCTGCGCGGGTCCGCCTCCTACTACGCGGGCGGCCTGCGCGCCGTCACCACCTGGCGCGCGGCCGACTACCGCGTCACCGTCGACGGCGAGGAGCACACCCACCGCGGCTACACTGTCGTCGCCGCCAACTCCCCCTACTACGGCTCCGGTCGGCTCATCGCCCCCGACGCACGCGTCGACGACGGCCTGCTGGACGTGGTCATGATCCGGGAGGCACCGCGCCGGCTGTTCTTCACCCTCATGAACGAGCTGAAGACGGGCGGCCATCTGCACCGCCCCGAGGTGCGCGTGCTGCGTGGCAGGGAACTGCGCATCGAGGCGAACAGGCCCGTCCCCTACGGCGCGGACGGCGAGGTCGACGCCACCCTGCCGGTCACGGTGCGGGTGCGACCCGGAGACCTGCCGGTGCTGTACTGACCCACGCCCTGGTCAAGGCGCCGACGAGGCGGGCAGTTCGAGAACTGACGCGGCGTCGGTGCATGACCGGCCGGCCATGGGTAGGGGAGGAGCACCTGGCCGAGCGCGCCGGGGGAGGGGTTGGTCGGTCATGACGCTGGAACCCGCCGAGGGCGTGGCGCAGGCGGTCGTGCTGTACGACGGACGGCTGCTGCTCGTGGACGACGGCGACGGTTGGGCACTGCCGTCCGGTACGCCCGGACCGGCCGAGCCGGCCGAGGCCACCGCAGCGCGCGTCGTCTACGAGCTCACCGGTTACCTCGTCGACGGCACGGAGCCCCTGATCCCGCACGACGGGACACCTGCGGACGAGGTGCCGGCGGTGGTGTGCCAGCTGCTGAGCGAGACTCCGTCGGACGGAGCGAGCCTCGCGCCGGAGCAGGTGCGCTGGGCGCCGATACCCGAGACCATCGAAGTGGCGCTCCCGGCGGTCGTACACGAGTACCTTCAGGGGCACACGCCCGTGTGACGGTCCTGCCGGTCAGCGGTCCTCCGCAGCGTCCGCCGTGCGCGCCAGGAATCGCTGCCGGTCGACGACCGCCCGGTCGATCTCGCCCGTGGCCACCAGCCGGCCCGAGCCGTCGACGGCCCGCACCATGAAGGTGAGCCGCCCGCCCGTGACGGAGGCGGAAGGTTCGGCGCTCACCTCCACCCGGCCGCCGACCGGCGTGGCCCGCAGATGCCGGACCCGCACCTCGGTGCCGACGGTGGTCTGGCCGGACCCGGTGAAGGACGCGGCGGCCCGCAGGGTGGCCGCCTCCATCCACGCGATCAGCCGTGGCGTGGCGAGAACGGGCACGTCACCGCTGCCCACCCGCACCGCGGTGTCGGCGTCGGTCACCTCGTGGCGCATGCCCTCACGCTAGCCCCCGCGGGACCGGCACACCGCACGACTCTGCCGTGGGGGAGGGCCGGGCGTGCTCCCGTTCGTCGGCCGTGCCGGCAGGACCGGCTCAGCGGCCCGACAGTTCCACCACGTCCACTTTGGTGCCGGCCGGCACACCTCCCGGTGGAACCACCGCGAGGCCGTCCGCCAGGGCCAGGCCGCGCAGCATCGCCGGACCGTCGAAGGGCAGCGGTGTCACCTCCTGCCCCGCGGTGAACACCGGCAGCAGCCGGGTGTCGCGCGGATGCCCGGCCAGGGCGGAACCGGCCACCAGCCGGACCGGCTCGGCGGC
Organism: Streptomyces sp. NPDC052107; assembly: GCF_040680215.1. Lineage (NCBI taxonomy): Bacteria > Bacillati > Actinomycetota > Actinomycetes > Kitasatosporales > Streptomycetaceae > Streptomyces > Streptomyces sp. NPDC052107. The sequence continues at coordinate 33,489 of NZ_JBFAWG010000038.1, read as the reverse complement.
GCAGTGCCCGCCGAGCCGGCGCAGCAGCGGCTCGGCCAGCGTGACCATGCCGGCCACCGCGGCGAGCGGGTTGCCGGGCAGCCCGACCAGCCGGCGCGCCCGGCCGTCGGCTGTGGCGGGCAGCTCGGCGAGCAGCATCGGGTGACCCGGCCGCACCGCCACGGAGTCCACGAGCAGCCGGGCGCCCACCGCCCGGAGCGTGTCGTGCAGGAAGTCCACCGGTCCGGCGGCGGTACTCCCCGTCGTGACCACGACGTCGGCGGGCGAGCGGCCCACGGCCTCCCGGAGCGCGGCGAGGTCGTCGGCGAGCAGATGATGGCCGATCAGCTCGGCGCCGCACGCGTGCAGCCACGGCGGCAGCAGCGGCCCGAGCGCGTCACGGACCCGCCCGCCGCGCGGCACGCCCTGCTGGAGCAACTCGTCGCCGAGGACCAGCAGTTCGACGCTTGGCCGGCGGTGCACCGTCAGCCGGTCGTACCCGGCGGCGGCCGCCAGGCCCAGCACCCGCTCGGTCACCGTGGTGCCGGAGGGCAGCAGCGGCTCACCGGAGCGGCACTCCTGGCCGCGCGGCCGGACGTCGCGGCCTTGGGGCACCGGCGTGGGGGAGCGGTCGTGCAGCAGGCCCCGCCCGGGGTCCGGCTCGCCGTGCTCGCGCCGCAGTACGGCGGTCGCGCCGGGCGGCACGGGGGCGCCGGTGGCGATGGGAACTGCCGAGTCCGGCGCGAGCGGCCCGGGCTCCCGGCCGGCCAGGACGCCGGCGTCGCCGAGCCGCCACGGGCCCGGTCCGGCCACGGCCCAGCCGTCCATCGCGGCGGTCGCGAACGGCGGCAGGTCGGTGAGCGCGACGAGCGGTTCGGCCAGCGCGTGGCCCAGCGCGTCGGTGAGGGTGCGGGGGACCGCGGGCAGCGGCCGCTCGGCGCAGGACCGGGCGATCGAGCGGGCCCGTTCCCAGGACCGCGCGGCCCGGAGCGAGTCGGGCTCGGCCCGCGGTCCGTGCGCTGCCGTGCCGTCGGCCGGGCGCGTCCGGGATGCCGTCATGCGGGTCATCGTTGGTGAGCCGTCCGAGGAAGTCAAAGAGGCACCGCTTGTCTGCCGATAGGCGGCGCTTATCTGATAACCCGCGCTTATCACGCCATCGAAAACACCTCTTTGACGTGCCTCGGGAAAGAGGCGGATGCTGCCCCGCAGTGTCCATCGGAGAAAGAGGCGGACCGGAAAATGAGCGGTATCGAGGACCCCGGCGACGATCTGTCGGTCACCCCGCCCAAGCGCTGGGCGACGGGTGTCCCGGCGGTGACGCACGCACTGGAGTACTCGCTGGGGCAGACGACCGTACGACGCACCGCGCTGACGCTGCTGAACATCAACCAGGTCAAGGGATTCGACTGCCCGGGATGCGCCTGGCCCGAGCCCGCGCCGGGCAAGCGGCACCTCAACGAATACTGCGAGAACGGCGCCAAGCACATCAGCGACGAAGCCACCTCGCGCCGGGTCACCGCCGAGTTCTTCCGCCGGCACTCGATCGCCGAACTGGGCGCCAAGTCGGACTACTGGCTCAACCAGCAGGGCCGGCTGACCGAACCCATGATCAAGCGGCCCGGCGCCGATCACTACGAACCGATCGGCTGGGACGAGGCGCTCGACGTGCTGGCCGGAGAGCTCCGCCGGCTGGACTCCCCGGACGAGGCCCTCTTCTACACCTCCGGCCGGCTGAACAACGAGGCCGCCTTCCTGCTGCAGCTCTTCGTCCGCGCCTACGGCACCAACAACCTGCCCGACTGCTCCAACATGTGCCACGAGTCCAGCGGTTCCGCGCTGATGGAGACCCTGGGCATCGGCAAGGGCAGCGTCTCGCTGGACGACATCCACACCGCGGACCTCGTCTTCGTCGTCGGACAGAACCCGGGCACCAACCATCCGCGGATGCTGACCGCGCTGGAGGAGACCAAGCGCAACGGCGGCAAGGTCATCGCGGTGAACCCGCTGCCGGAGGCCGGGCTCATCCGCTTCAAGCACCCGCAGAAGGCACGCGGAGTGATCGGCCGGGGCACCGCCATCGCCGACCAGTTCCTGCAGATCCGCCCCGGCGGGGACCTCGCCCTGTTCCAGGCGCTCAACCGGCTGCTGCTGGAGGCCGAGGACGAGCGCCCGGGCACCGTGCTCGACCACGCCTTCATCAGCGCCCACACCACCGGCTTCGCCGACTTCGCCGAGCACGCCAGGAAGGTTCCGTGGGAGGACATCCTCACCGCGACCGGGCTCACCCGCGAGGAGATCGAGCGCGTCCACGACCGGGTGCTGCAGAGCGGGAAGATCATCGTGTGCTGGGCCATGGGCCTCACCCAGCACAAGCACGGCGTCCCCACCATCCGCGAGGTGGTCAACTTCCTGCTGCTGCGCGGCAACATCGGCAGGCCCGGCGCCGGGGTCTGCCCGGTGCGCGGCCACAGCAACGTCCAGGGCGACCGCACGATGGGCATCTGGGAACGCATGCCCCAGACGTTCCTCGACGCCCTGGGCCGGGAGTTCGGGTTCACCCCGCCCGCGAAGCACGGACTGGACTCGGTCGACGGCATCCGTGCGATGCGCGACGGCACCGCGAAGCTCTTTCTCGGCGTGGCCGGCAACTTCGTCCGGGCCACCCCCGACAGCCATGTCACCGAGGAGGCGATGCGGCGGTGCCGGCTCACCGCGCACATCTCCACCAAGCTCAACCGCTCCCACGCGGTCTGCGGTGACACCGCCCTCATCCTGCCCACCCTCGGCCGCAGCGACCGCGACGTCCAGGCGTCGGGCGAGCAGTTCATCACCGTCGAGGACTCCATGAGCGAGGTGCACGCCTCCCGCGGTCGCCTGGCACCGGCCTCCCCGCACCTGCTCAGCGAGGTAGCGATCGTCAGCCGGCTGGCCCGCCGCACCCTCGGTGACGCACCCGCCATCCCGTGGGAGGAGTTCGAGGCGGACTACGCCACCGTCCGCGACCGCATCTCCCACGTCGTACCGGGCTTCGAGGACTTCAACGCCCGGGTGGCCGGGCCGGGCGGTTTCCGGCTGCCCAACCCGGTCAACCAGCGCGTCTTCCGCACCCCGAGCGGCAAGGCGGTCTTCACCGCCAACGAGTTCACGATGCCCGACATCCCCGAGGGACATCTGCTGCTGCAGACACTGCGCTCCCACGACCAGTGGAACACCATCCCGTATGCGACGAACGACCGCTACCGCGGCATCCACAACGCCCGCCGGGTGGTGCTCGTCAACCCCGCCGACCTGGCCGCCCTCGGGTTCGCCGACCGTGACCGGGTGGACCTGGTCGCTGTCTGGCACGACGGGCTGGAGCGCCGGGCGGAGGACTTCCGCGTCGTCGCCTACCCCACCAGCCGTGGCTCCGCCGCCTCCTACTACCCCGAGACCAACGTCCTGGTACCGCTGGACAGCGTCGCCGACATCAGCAACACCCCCACATCCAAAGGCGTGTTGATCCGCCTGGAGCCCACGCGGGCCGACGCCGGCTGAAAGACCGCCGGAGCGTGGCTCCGGACGGGAGAGGAGCAGGACCATGGGACGAGTCACGGTGCGCCGGCGGGTGCTGCGGATCCGCGACGGAGCGCCCTCAGCGCGGCCGGACACCCTGGCCGCCGAGGAACCGATGGAGATCCGGGTCGGCGGGCGCCCTCTCACCGTGACCATGCGCACCCCGGGCGACGACTTCGACCTCGCGGCCGGCTTCCTCGCCGGCGAGGGCGTCGTCCACGCCGCCGAGGATGTGACCGGGATCCGCTACTGCGCCGGCGCCACGGCGGACGGTGGCAACACCTACAACGTGGTGGACGTCGCCCTGGCCTCCGGCGTGGCCCTGCCCGACGCGTCGCTGGAGCGGAACTTCTACACCACCTCCTCGTGCGGCCTGTGCGGCAAGGCCAGCCTGGACGCGGTGCGCATGGCCACGAGGTGGTCCGTGGCCGAGGACCCGCTGAGCGTGGGCCCGGAGCTGCTGGCCTCCCTGCCCGGAAAGCTGCGTGCGGCGCAGAAGGTGTTCGACAGCACCGGCGGCCTGCACGCGGCCGGACTGTTCACGGCGGACGGCGAGCTGCTGTGCCTGCGGGAGGACGTGGGCCGGCACAACGCCGTGGACAAGGTCGTCGGACACGCCCTGCGCTCGGGCCTGCTGCCGTTGCGCGGCACTGTGCTGATGGTCAGCGGCCGCGCCTCCTTCGAGCTGGTACAGAAGGCCGTACTCGCCGGGATTCCCCTGCTGGCGGCGGTCTCGGCCCCCTCCTCGCTGGCCGTGGACCTTGCGGCCGAGAGCGGGCTGACCCTGGTCGGCTTTCTGCGCGGCACGTCGATGAACGTGTACGCCGGTGCGGAGCGGCTCCAGCCGCAGCCGGTGGGCTGACGCGGTCTGACCGGGCCCGCGGTCGCCGGAGCCGGGTCGCCGCCCTCGGCGGTCGCGGGGCCGAGCAGCCGCGCCCGGCGACCGCAAGGACGGTCGGAATGGCCGACGGCTCCGTGGGGTCGGGCGGCGGACACCGGGCCGGCCGTGCCAGGGCGACGGCAGTGCGCACCGGTGAGCCGCATCCGCGCCCGGCGCCGTCGGCTACCGCCCGGGATCCCCCGGCATGTGCTCCAGGGCCGAGGCCACGTCCGTGGTGCGGGCGATGTCCGTCAGCGCCCTCGCCATCACCGAACCCGGCTCCCGGGCGGCGATGACCAGACCCACCGGCACCGCCGCGGCGGGCTCGACCAGCGGCACCGCCCGCATCCCGTGCGGGACACCGAACACATGGAGCCAGGCATGCGGCACGATGGCCGCCCACTGGCCCGTCCTGACGTGCGCGAACAGCGCCGCCACGGAGTCGGTCTCCAACCGTGGCGAGGGTTGCGTCCCCGCCTGAGCGAACAGTTCGTCCAGCACCCGGCGGCCCTGCATCGCCGGGGTCAGCATGCACAGCGGCAGCCGTGACGCCTCCGCCCAGGTGGCCGACGTACGCCGGGCCAGGCCGTCGGCGGCCGTGAGCAGCAGGACGTACCGCTCCTGGTACAGGGGAACCGTGTGGAAGCCACCCTCTGACACGTCCTCGCGCAGATAGGTCACCCCGGCGTCGAGCTCGAAGTTCTGCAGCTGCCGCAGGATGTCCACCGACTGCATGTCCGCTATGACCTCGACCGTGACCAGCGGGTGCGCCGCGCAGAACGGGCCGGTCAGCTGGGCGACGGCACCGGACGCGGTCGGCACCGTACCGATCCGCATCCTGCCGCTCAGCCCGTCGCGCAGGACGTCGACCTCGTCCTTGAGGGCATCACGGTCGGCGAGGATCCGCTGCGCCCATACGACGATGCGCTCCCCCTCCGGGGTGAGGCCCTCGTACTTGCGGCCGCGTCGCACCAGCGGCACGTCGAGTTCCTCCTCCAGCTTGCGCAGCGCCTCCGACAGGGCGGGCTGGGAGACGTAGCAGGCCTGGGCGGCACGGGCGAAATGCCGCTCCCGGGAGAGGGCGACGAGGTATTCCAGCTGACGAAAGAGCACGACACGGGTGTACCCGACCGCTCCCCGCAAAGCCAATCCCGCCCGCCAGTCGGTCGGCTGGTCCGCTCGTGGGCGGGTCCGCGTTCCTTGGCAGTCCGCTCCTTGTCCGGTCCGCTCCTTGTCCGGTCCGCTCCTTGTCCGGTCGGCTCCTTGTCCGGTCCGCCCCTGGCCCGTCCGCCCCCTGGCCGGTCCGTCTCTCGGCCGGTCGGCCGGTCCGCCTCTCGGCCCGTCGGCCGGTCGGCCCCTCCGCCCCCGGTCCGGCGGCCGGTCCGCCCCCGGTCCGGCGGCCGGTCCGCCCGTTCGCCCGACCGTCCCGGCCCGCGGCCCGTCCACACGACCGTCCCGGCCCGTCCCTTCCCCGCACCCGTCCGTCGGCCGGTCCGCTTGTCGGCCCGCCTACGACCTGCCGAGTCGGCCCGGCCGGGCCATGCTGGAACGGCTTGGTCTCCGAGGACCCCATGTCTCCAGAACCTCATGAGGAGGCGGACTCCCGTGGTCGAACCGCAGCCCGTCATCGTCCCGCCGGCCAGGGCGGCACTGTTCCTCGTGGTCATCATCGTGCCGGGCGGGGAGGACACGGTCCGCGACCTGCTCGAGGACGTCTCGGGGCTGCGCCGCTCGGTGGCCTTCCGCGAGCCGGCCGAGGAACTCAGCTGTGTCGTCGGCATCGGATCGCACGCATGGGACCGGCTGTTCAGCGGCCCGCGCCCACGGCAGCTGCATCCCTTCAAGGACCTGGTCGGCCCACGCCATCGAGCGCTCGGCACACCGGGCGACCTCCTTTTCCATGTCCGCTCCCACCGTATGGATCTCTGCTTCGAACTGGCCCGGCTGCTGGGCGAGCGACTCGGGGGAGCGGCCACCGTGGTCGACGAGGTGCATGGCTTCAAATTCTTCGACGAACGCGACCTGCTCGGCTTCGTGGACGGCAGTGAGAACCCCGAGGGAAAGGTCGCGGACGACGCCGTTTTCATCGGCGAGGAGGACGTGGAATTCGCGGGCGGCAGCTATGTGATCGTGCAGAAGTACCTGCACGACATGACCGCCTGGAACGCCCTGTCGGTCGAGGAACAGAACCTGGTCATCGGGCGCACCAAACTGGCCAACATCGAACTCCCCGACGATGTGAAGCCCACCGACTCCCATGTCGCGCTCACCACGATCACCGACGAGAACGGCGACGAACGCAAGATCGTGCGGGAGAACATGCCTTTCGGCAACATCGCCCAAGGCGAGTTCGGCACCTATTTCATCGGATATGCCCGTACCCCGGACGTGACGGAGGAAATGCTGAGGAACATGTTCCTCGGCAGGGATCCGGGCCGGAACGACCGGATTCTCGAATTCTCGGTGGCGGTCACGGGCTGCCTCTTCCACGTGCCCACCGTCACTTTTCTCGACGACCTGCCCGCCGCCCCGCATGGCTCGTAACCCAGCGTTAGCGGGAGGGGCGCGCGTGTCCTCCGTTTGCGGTGCCGTGCGCTGCGGGGTTCAGTGAGTACGGACCCCGGAACAACCACCCCGCGGTTATCGACTCCCCCGCGCTCAGGAGCTGTCATGTCGATGTCGTTCGGTGCACCGTTCGGTTCGTCGGACCCCTTCAGCGAGTTGTTCAATCGCTTCTTCGGGATGTCGCCGGCGTCATCGCCTCCCGCGGTACAGCGGGTTCCCATCGGCCGCCTGCTGACGGAGTCGTCGCAGGAACTGCTCAACCTGGCCGCGCGGCGGGCGCTGGAGGACGGCACGTCCGACCTGGACACCGAGCATCTGCTGTGGGCGGCCACCAAGGTCGAACCGTCCCGGAGACTGCTGTCCCAGCTGGACGTCGATCCCGACACGCTGGCGGCCGAGCTCGCCAAGATCCTGCCCCGGGAGTCCGGTGAGCCGTCCGCGCAACCGGGCCTCACCCCGGCGGCCAAACGGACGCTCGGCGCCGCGTACGCCCAGTCGCAAGCGGCCGGTGTGTCGTACATCGGCCCCGAGCACATCCTCGGCGCGCTGCTGGGCGACAGCGACACGGGAGCTGCCAAGGTGCTGCGTGCCGAAGGCATGGACACGCGGAAACTGGCCGGTCTGACCGAGCAGGCCGCTCGGAGCGAGGGGCTTCCCGCCGAACGGAAGAAGGCGCCGGCGACGACGCTGGACGAATTCGGGCGGGATCTGACGGAGGAGGCGAAGGCGGGGAAGCTGGATCCCGTGGTGGGGCGTGGGGAGGAGATCGAGCAGACGGTCGAGATCCTCTCGCGGCGGTCGAAGAACAATCCGGTGCTGATCGGTGAGCCGGGCGTGGGCAAGACGGCGATCGTGGAGGGGCTGGCGCAGCGGATCGTGGCGGGTGAGGTGCCCGACAGCCTCAAGGACAAGAGGGTCGTGGCCCTGGACCTGTCGGGGATGGTCGCGGGGGCACAGTACCGGGGCCAGTTCGAGGAGCGGTTGAAGAAGGTCATCGAGGACGTCCAGGCCGCCAAGGGCCAGATCATTCTGTTCATCGACGAACTCCACACCGTCGTGGGTGCCGGCGCGACGGGGGAGGGGTCGATGGACGCGGGCAACATGCTCAAGCCCGCCCTCGCGCGCGGTGAACTCCATGTCGTGGGCGCCACGACGATCGACGAGTACCGCAAGTACGTGGAGAAGGACGCGGCGTTGGAGCGGCGGTTCCAGCCGGTGATGGTGCCCGAGCCGACAGTGGAGGAGACGGTGCAGATCCTGGAGGGTCTGCGGGACTCCTACGAGGCGCACCATCAGGTCCGGTTCCACGATGGCGCGTTGGTGGCCGCGGCCGAACTGTCCGACCGCTACATCACCGACCGTTTCCTGCCCGACAAGGCGATCGATGTGATGGACCAGGCCGGTGCGCGGGTCCGGCTGCGCAGCGTGGGCCGGTCCACGGAGGTGATCAGCCGCGAGGACCGCATCGCCCAGCTCCGCCGCGAACTCGACCAGGCCGTCTCCGGGGAGGACTTCGAGAAGGCGTCGGAACTGAAGCGGCAGATCTCCGAGGTGGAGGGCGAACTCGCCGGCATCGAGGAACGCCGCGAGGGTGTGGTGTCGGTGACGGCCTCCGATATCGCCGACGTGGTCTCCCGCCGTACGGGGATCCCGGTGTCGCAGCTGACGGCGAGCGAGAAGGAGAAGCTGCTCAGGCTCGAGGAGGAGATGCACGCCCGGATCGTCGGCCAGGACGAGGCCGTCACCGCCGTCTCGCAGGCGGTCCGGCGCAACCGGGCGGGGATGGGGGATCCGAACCGGCCGGTGGGATCCTTCCTGTTCCTCGGGCCCACGGGTGTCGGCAAGACCGAACTCGCCAAGACCCTCGCGGCGTTGCTGTTCGGGGACGAGGACCGGATGATCCGGTTCGACATGAGCGAGTTCCAGGAGAAGCACACCGTCGCCCGGTTGGTGGGTGCCCCTCCCGGATACGTGGGTTATGAGGAAGCGGGTCAGCTGACGGAGAAGGTGCGCCGCCGGCCCTACAGCGTGGTGCTGTTCGACGAGGTGGAAAAGGCACACCCGGACGTCTTCAACACCCTGCTGCAGATTCTGGACGACGGCCGGCTCACCGACGCTCAGGGCCGCACCGTCGACTTCCGGCACTGCGTGATCATCATGACGTCCAACATCGGCGCGCACCGGATCCTGGACCACAAGGGTGATGTGTCGGAGCTGAAGGACGAGTTGATGGAGGACCTGCGGACCAGATTCCTGCCGGAGTTCCTCAACCGGATCGACGACATCATCATCTTCCACGGGCTGACGCAGGGGGATCTCGGAGAGATCGTGGACCATCTGCTGGACCAGAGCAAGCGCCGCGTCCACGCCCAGGGGATGACGCTGGAGGTGACCGACGCGGCGAAGAAGCTGCTCATCGCACACGGCCACCAGCCGGAGTTCGGTGCCCGCCCGCTGCGCCGCACCATCCAGGCGGAACTCGACAATCGGATCGCCACCCTCCTGCTCAGCGGCGACGCCGAACCCGGCGACACCATCGTCGCCGACGTCGAACACGACTCCCTCCATTGCAGGGTGCGCAAGAGCAGCGGCTCCGGCGAGCCTGGCGAGGCGGGCGCCGCGTCAGCGGAGAAGTGACGGCGGGGGAGGGACAGCCCGCCGGCGGACACACCCGGGCGTGACGTACGCCCGGGTGTTCATCTCAGGAGGACGCCATGGCGCACCACCATCACAAGTCCAACGAGAGGGTCGAGGGAAACCCGGACACCGGCCACGGCCGCGGGATGCCGCGCCGGCCCGACGAGGCGCGAGTCGAGCGGCGCACCCGTGAGGACCGCCGGGAGGCGGGGCTGCCGGTCGGGAAGTGGGAGGACACCGAGACCCCGTACGAGGAGGAACGCGCCGAGGCCGACCGCGAGGAGGACTGACTCCGCGGTTCAGCCCTGCGCGCTCTGTTCCCCGATCGACACCACGACCACGCTAGACGGGCCGTCCGGCGTGTCGAAGTGGACCGCGTCACCGGGGCGGTGTCCGAGCAGCGCACGGCCGAGCGGGCTGTCGGAGGTGACCAGGTTCTGGTCCAGGGCCTCGGCGAGTTCGCCGATCTGGAGCGTCTCCACCGAGCCGTCCGGGAAGCGGACGGTGACCGTGCTGCCCACGCCGACCACGTCCGTGGGGGCGGGCCCGGCCACGTCCGCTTGGCGCAGCCGCTCGGTGATGGTCTCGATACGACGGTCCAGGCGGTCGAGCTGATTGGCGCGCTGCAATTGTTCTGCCTGGTCTGCCTGGTCGCCCACGTCCGTGCGGTCCTGCAGGATTCCGGCGACGAGTCGCCGCTCGTCACGCAGGTCGGCCAGCTCTTGCTCCAGCGCGCGGCGGGCAGCGGAACCGATCGGCTCCGGGTCACCGGTCATTTCCGGCTCCTCTGGTCCAGGGGAGAATATTCATTAGTCGGGCATTTTTCGCATCGTATCAACGAGAGCCCCGGGGTCGTGCCGCCCCGCAGTCGTGGTCGGGGCAGCGGCTGCGGTGGAGATGGCGAGTCTCCCGATATACGGTGTTTTTCTGGTGTTTTCTTCGCCGGTCTCCCTCTCTCTCCAGGAGGTTTCCATGTCCTCGAAGCGACGCCGTAAGAAGAAGTCGCGGCGCGGCCATCGCGCCAATCACGGCAAGCGGCCCCAGTGCTGACGACCCTCAGACGCGAGAGACTGATGCCAGACTCAGACGCATGAGACCGATGCCGGACTCAGACGTATGAGGCCGACGACGTCACCGCTCGCCCCCGCGGCCGCGATCACGTCGAGGTGCGCCGCATGACCTCGGCCGTGGTGGTCGGCGGCGGGCCCAACGGCCTCGCCGCCGCTGCTCTCCTCGCCAAGGCGGGACTTCAGGTCACGCTCCTGGAGGCGGCGGACGAGGTCGGCGGAGGCGTCCGCAGCCACGAGGCGATCCTGCCGGGACTCGTGCACGACCACTGCTCGGCCATCCATCCCATGGCCGTCAGCTCCCCGGCGCTGCGCGCGCTGGGCCTCGAACGGCACGGGCTGCGCTGGCTGTTGCCCGACGTCGACTGCGTGCACCCGCTGGACGACGCAAGCGCCGGGGTCCTGCTGTGTTCCGTGCCGGACACCGCCCGCATGCTCGGTCCGGACGGCGACCGGTATCGCGCACTCCTCACCACCCCGGTACGTCACTGGGACGCCCTGGCAGGCGATGTGATGGGCCCTCTGCTGCGCATCCCCTCGCACCCGCTGCTGCTCGCCCGCTTCGGCCTGCCGACCGCCCTTCCCGCCTCCTTCCTCGCCCGCCTTTTCACCACCCCGCAGGCGCGGGCCCTGTGGGCGGGCGTCGCGGCACACGCCTTCCGCCCGCTGTCGCACCCGTTCACCTCGGCCATCGGGCTCGGCATCCTCACCGCGGGCCACGCCGCCGGCTGGGCCGTGGCCGAAGGCGGCTCACAGTCCATCACCCGGAGCATGGAACGCGTGCTGCGCCTGCACGGAGGCACTGTGCACACCGGTGTCCGGGTCACCGACCACCGGCAGCTGCCGCCCGCCGAGGTGACGCTCCTCGATCTCGACCCCGGCCAGGTCGTCGCCCTCTACGGCGACCGGCTCCCGGCCCGGGTGCGCGGTGCCTATCGGCGGTTCCGGCGAGCGCCCGCCGTCTTCAAGCTCGACCTGGCCGTCGAAGGCGGCGTGCCCTGGACGAACGAGCACGCGCGCCGGGCCGGCACCGTGCACCTCGGCGGCCCGCTGGCCGAGGTGGCCGGCGCGGAGCGGGCCGTGGTGGCCGGCCACATGCCGGAACGCCCCTTCGTACTGGTCGGCCAGCAGTACCTGGCGGACCCCTCCCGTTCGGTGGGCGACGTCCACCCCGTCTACACGTACGCCCATGTCCCGTACGGCTACGACGAGGACGCGACTGAAGCGATACTCCGTCAGCTGGAGCGGTTCGCCCCCGGTGTCCGCGACCGCATCGTGGGCCGCCGGGCCACCTCACCGACACGGTTCGCCGCCGCCAATCCCAACTTCGCCGGCGGCGACATCATCACCGGCGCCAGGACGACCCCCCAGCTCCTCCTGGGTCCCCGCCCGGCCACCGAGCCGTACTCGACCGGCCTGCCGGGTGTGTTCCTGTGCTCGGCGGCGACCCCGCCCGGTCCCGGCGCGCACGGCATGTGCGGCGCCGGCGCGGTGGCGGCCGCACTGCGCCACCTGGGGGTCCGGGCCGCAGCCCGCTGACACCGATCCGCCGTCGGCGTGTCTCAGCGGCTACGGCGTCTGCGTGCCGGGTCCGGACAGCCGGTCTGTACCGTCCCGGCGGTCCGCACGCATGAAAACGGCCGGCGGCACCGCCTGGGGGACGGTGTCACCGGCCTGGGCCGACTCGGGTGGAGCCGGTTCGCAGGCGCCGGCCGGGGGCGGCGGTTACGCGCTCAGGCCGCTGCGGGCAGCTCCATGGAAGGCGCGCCGTGGTGCCGCGCCAGGCCCTTGCGGTCGTAGGCGAGGGTACCGAGGACGCCGGCCCCGAGGCCGAGGACAAGGGCTGCCGCGGCGGCGGTCACCGCGCGCCCGAGGCCGGCGTCCCAGACGGCGCCGAAGTACAGGACCGAGCGGACGCCGACGTAGATCTGGTGCAGCGGCTCGAAGGTGCCGAGGAAGCGGACGACGGACGGCGTGGCCTCCAGCGGGGCCGCACCGCCGGCGCTCGGGACCGAGAGGACGATGAACAGGAAGAGGTTGACCACCATACCCAGGCTGCCGAGCAGGGCGAGGATGCTCTGGACGACCACGGCGACGGCGGTGATCGCGAGCACGCTGAGTCCCCACAGCTGCCACGGGTGGTCCAAAGGCATGCCGAGCCCGTCCGCGATGGCCAGGTAGACCGTGGCGACGACCACCGCGACGCCCGTCATGATCCCCCATTTCAGGGCGAGGGTGGCCAGGCGGCTGCGTCCCGAGTGCGGCTCCATGCGGTAGCGCGGGCCGAACTCCTTCGGTGCGAAGCCGAGTTGGGCGTCGACCAGGTTGGCGACAATCAGGGACCCGGTGAACCCGGCGAGCACGAGCAGCAGGGCGTAGTAGAAGGCCGACAGGCCGTTCCCGGTGCCGTCCGGAACATGCTGGAACGGCGTGACCCGCACGTCCATCGGTGCGGACAGGACGAGTCGTGTGGTGCCGGGCACGGCCCGGCCATGCGCCGGAGCCGCCTTGGCCCGGGCCGCCGTCACCTTGGCGAGAAGCTCCTTGCCGACGGCATGGTCGGCCCGCGTGAGCGCCCGGTTCGCGAGCGTGTTCACGACGGAGGCGCTGGAGGTGTTCGCGAGCGGGTTGGTGTAGACGGTGATCTCCGGCCGCTCCACGGCGGCACCGGACACCGCGCCCGAGGCCAGTGCCGTCAGCTTTCTGCTGAGGTTCGGGGGCAGCACGATCGCGCCGTAGAGCTTCGCCCGGCCGAGCTCGTGCTTCGCCTCGGCGAGGCTGAGCGAGCGCAGGTCGAACTTGTCGTGGTCGATGCCCTCCCGCAGGCTCCCGGCGATCTGCCGGCCGACGTCGGCGCGCTGCCCGGAGGCGGTGGTGACCCCGGTGTCGGCGTCGACGATCGCCACGGGGAAGGCCGAGAGGTGGTCCGAGGAATTGACCGTGCCGCCCAGGTACAGCGCCGCCAGCACCGCCATCACGACGGAGACGATGACGGCCGGAGCCAGCCACAGTCGCGGCGTCGCCTTCCTGCCCCCGAGGCCCGTGCCGTTCGTCATGATGTCGCATCCCTTCGAGGGTGACCATTTTGGTTACTGAGTGACCAGGATGGTAACCTCAGGTCGTGAAGTCAACCGTGAAGCTCACGAGTGAGGAAATCGACCGCGCACTGCTCGACGTGGCCGCCTTCGTGTTCGCCCGGCACGGATTCGCACAGGGGCCCGTCCAGGCCATCGCCGACGCCGCCGGCTACTCGAAAGCCGCGGTACTGAAGCGCTTCGGGTCCAAGGAACGGATCCAGACCGCCGTCGTCGCCCGCACCGAGGAACACATCACACGCGTGGCCGCCGCGGCCGACGGACTCCCGGTCGGACCGCGACGCGACGCGGCCCTGCTCAACGCGCTCGTCGCACTGATCGAGGAGTGGCCGGGCACGGGCGCGCTGATCGTGGGCGCCTTCTGGCTCACCCGCGACCCCGAGATCCTCGAACGCCTCGCACAGGCCCAGCACACGCTCCTGGAGGCCTTCGATCCGCAGATCTGGACCGACGAGGAGCGGCATGTACGGGTGGTGTCGGCGATCGGCGCGGTGACCGCCACGATGATGGCCAATCGCGACACCCCCTGGACGGAGCGGACGGACGTCGTGGTGGCCGCGGGACTGGGTGCCCTGGGCCACGCATCCGCCATCTGACGGCCGCCGTACGGCGCCCGGGGGGGCGGGCGGAGTGCCCCTGCCGGATACCGCGCAGTTTGTGCAGTGCGCCGACCTACCGCGGCCGGTGGAGCCAGGAGTCAACTCCCGGGTTGGCGACGGCGGAAGCGTCGCCCCATACCTTGTTGTGGCGTGCCGCAAGGCACTCGACCACCAGGGGGAACCACCATGCGAACGAACATCCTGACCAGGGCCCTTGTCACCGCCACGACCGCCGTCGCCCTGGCAGCCGGCAGCCTCGCAGCCGCGGGCACCGGCGTCGCAGCTCCCGCGTCCGCCCGGCCCGGCCCCAGAGCAGGTCACGGACTTCCGGGTAGCCGATCGAGTCGACGATCCAGCGAGGTCCGGCCGCGACACGGGACACCTCTTCGGCGAAGCCGGAGTTCACGGCCCACCCGGGCCCGGTGAAGTAGAGCGCGTCCATCTCGTGGTAGGGGAGGCCCAGCACTCCGCTCACACTGCGGGCCGGCGTCGACTCGCCGGCACCGCTGATCCCCGCCACCAAGACCCGCTCCATGGGCGCAGGTTACGCCTGTGACTCCAGGGCAGCGCATGTGAGGGACATCTCCGCACAGCGTTCGCCCGCCACCTGCCCGGCGACCGGATCCAGTACCGCCAGTTCGTCGGCGCTCAGCCTGATCCGGGTGGCCCCGGCGTTCTCCAGCAGGCGGCTTCGCTTGCGAGTTCCGGGGATCGGCACCACGGTCAGGCCGAATTCCGGTCAGCCGCAGGCAGCTTGCTCACACAGGGCGCCGCTCCAGGTCCCGGTTGTCGAACCGGCGTCGGCCGGCGTGCGACCGCTCACCGCCTCTTCGGCACCGCGGCGACCGGAGCGACGCGGGCCCGAGGCCCGGAGGTCAGGGATGGAGCTTCTGCTGGGCGGCGAGCATGGCGACGAACTTCTCGATGCGCGCCGCCCGGGTCTGCGCCTTCTTCGCGTCCTGGACGCGGTAGAGGATCGCGTACCGGTTACGGCTGTCCAGCGTCGCGAAGAAGTCCCGAGCCTCCGGAGAGGCCTCCAGAGCCGCCTGGAGGTCCTCGGGTACCGTCGCCGTACGCTGGCCCTCGTACGCAGCCTCCCAGCGGCCGTCCGCCTTGGCCTTCTCCACCTCACGCAGACCGGCGGGCCGCATCCGGCCCCGCTCGATGAGTTCGGTGGCCTTGTGCCTGTTGACCTTCGACCACTTGCTGCCCGGCCGCCGCGGGGTGAAGCGCTGCAGCCAGTGCTGCTCGTCCAGCTTCTTCTTCTGCCCGTCGATCCAGCCGTAGCAGAGCGCCGACTCCAGCGCCTCCGCGTAGCCGACGCCGTCCAGCCCGGAGTCCGTCTTCGGGATCTTCAGCCAGATGCCCCGCACGTCGGCGTGATGCTCCTCCAGCCACTTCTCCCACGCCTCCTGCGTGGCGAAGGCGATGACCGGATCGGCCCCATCCCGTGCTCCACTCGTCCGCGCTGCATCCGGCATGCGTCACATCAAAACCCACCCTCGTGACACGGTCAATCAGGAGGCACCGCCCCGATGCCGGCGCAGGGTGCTCAGTCCGCCAGGTCCGTCCAGCCGAACAGGGCGGCATAGCTCGACGGGAGTTGGCTGAAGACCTGATTCAGCTCCCCGCCGCTGACGCTGTCGGCGACCGTGGTCAGGACCGCGCCGGAGTCCCACTGCGCCGTGCGCGGCCTGCTTCCGATCCGCTCGGCGACCCGGCGGTGGAACTCCTCGATCCCGAACCGCTCCGGTCGGGGCTGCTTCGCGTCGGCCAGACTCGGGCCCAGTGGCCCGGGCAGCTGGGAGGCGAGGTCGTCGATCTCCCCAGGGCTGATCCGCTGCGCCAGCACACTCAGCACGGCCTCTGTGACCTGCGCCGCCTCGTCCTGGCTGGCGTACTCGCCGCGCTCGCGTACACGGGCGAGGAACTCGTCGTACCTCATGGTCACCTCCACTTCGGTGCCGTCTCACCGCTGTGCCGTCCCCACGGCACAACGAGCCGTGCCGGGGCGTCCGGCCCATACGCCTGGCCTCTCGCTCCCAGTACCCAGCCCGCCGGGGATGCACGGCCGAACCCGACGGGCGCGCCCGCCTGAGACCGCGGGCCCGGGTTACCCGAGGGGCATGCCGAAGCCGCACCTTCCCGGGCACGACCACCGCCACGGCGTCGGCGACGCCCCGGGGCCGCGGGTGCCGGCGCCGGAGGACGCCGGGTCCGACCAGCAGGTCGAGCGGGCCGCGCCCGACACACCGGCGCAGCTGCCCAAGCGGGCCTGGGGCGCGGTGCTGAAGGGCTCCCTGCGGGAGTTCCAGGACGATGAGCTGACCGACCGGGCCGCCGCCCTGACCTACTACGGGCTCCTCGCCCTCTTCCCGGCGCTGCTGGTACAGGTGTCACTGCTGGGCATCGCCGGCAGGTCGGTCACCGACAAGTTGCTGGCCAACCTCAGGCACCTCGCGCCCGGCTCCGCCCGGGACATCCTCACCAGGGCCGTGGAGTGGTTGCAGAACCACGCCGGCATCGGCTCGGTCATGGCCGTCGTCGGCATCGTCCTGGCGGTCTGGTCGGCCTCCGGGTACGTGGCCGCCTTCATCCGCGCCGCCAACGCCGTCTACGACATGCCGGAGGGCCGCCCGGTGTGGAAGATCCTGCCGGTGCGGATCGGCGTCACCGTCGTCCTGATGGGGCTCGCCGTGGCCGGCGCGCTGATCGTCGTCCTCACCGGCAGCCTCGCCCGGCACGCGGGCCGGGCGCTGGGTGTCGGCGACACGGCCCTGACGGTGTGGTCGATCGCGAAGTGGCCGGTGCTGGTCCTGCTGGTCACCATGATGATCGCGATCCTGTACTGGGCGACACCGAACGCCAGGGTCAAGGGCTTCAGGTGGATCACTCCGGGCAGCGTCCTCGCCCTGTCGATCTGGCTGGTCGCCTCCGCCGGGTTCGCCTTCTACGTCGCGAACTTCGCCTCCTACAACAAGACCTACGGCACCATGGCCGGCGTGATCGTCTTCCTGGTCTGGCTGTGGCTCAGCAATCTGGCGATCCTGCTCGGCCTGGAATTCGACGCGGAGACCGTGCGCCAGCGGGCCCTCGCCGGGGGACATCCGCCCGGGGCCGAGCCCTACACCCAGCCGCGCGACACCAGGAAGTGGGACGAGGACGACGTACGCCGACTCAACGGGACCTGACCCGGGCCGGGCGCACCGGGGCCCGGGAGCCCGGTGTGCCCCGCCCGCTCACGCCGCGTACCCGCCGTCCACGAAGAGCTCCGCTCCCGTCACGTACACCGCCTCCGGCCCCGCCAGATAGGACACCGCGGACGCCACCTCCTCGGCCGTGCCGAAGCGGCCGAGGGCGGTCATGGCCGCCTGGCCGGACGCGAAGGGGCCGTCCGCGGGGTTCATGTCGGTGTCGGTCGGGCCGGGATGCACGACGTTCGCCGTGATCCCGCGCTCGCCCAGCTCGCGGGCCAGTGCCTTCGTCAGCCCGATGACGGCCGACTTGCTCATCGCATACAGGGTGGCGCCGGGGCCCGGCGTGTGGTGGGTGATACAGCTGCCGACGGTGATGATCCGGCCGCCCGGCGCCATGAATGCGGCAGCGGCCTGGGCGGCCAGGAACATCCCGCGGATGTTCACGGCGATCAGGAGGTCCACATCGGCGAGCGACAGGCTCTCCAGCGGCTGCATCAGCCCGACTCCCGCGTTGTTCACGAGGATATCCAGGCCGCCGAGCGCCTCGGCCGCACGTCCCACCGAGCCCGCCGCCTCCTCCGCGTCCGCGGCGTCGGCGCGCAGGGCCACCGCCCGCCGCCCCAGGGCCTGGGCGGCCCGCACCACGTCCTCCGCTGCCTCCTTCGCGTGCACATAGGTCACGGCCACGTCCGCGCCCTGCTGCGCCAGTCGCAGTGCCGCCGCCGCACCGATGCCCCGGCTGCCTCCGGTGACCAGGGCCTTCTTACCGTCAAGGGTTGCCTGTGAAGTCATGCCTCCATCTCACCGGCGAGGCTGGAGGAAGGCTGGCGGCGAACGGACCTCGACCTGATGTCTGAGAAGACGATCTTTCATTGCGGGTGTGAGTGCGGCGATGTGCGTGGACCGGTGCGTTGTCAGTGGCGGGACGTAGTGTGCCGAGCAAGGCCAGTTCCTGGAGGCGATGGGGGTCATGGTGGTGCGCAGGCCGGTCGAAGGCGAAGTCTTTGTCCACTACGGCCAGCTCTACGTCGAGAGCGATCCGGACAGCTACGGCCCGGACCTCGCCGAGGCGTTCGCCGGCCAGTGTTCCGGGCTGTGCGGTGCGGCGATCCCCGGGACCCTGTGGCTGACGACCGGACTTCACACGGGTGACGTCGGCTTCACCGTCGAAGTGCACGACGAGGCCCCGTCGTTGGACCCGGACTGGGAGGATGTCGTGGAGGTGTCCTTCCGGCCGGTCTCGGACAGTACCGCGCTCGTGCTGTGGGGAGGCGAAGGTTCCTGGGAGCTGGACCTGGAGGAGACCGACTACCGGGTCCGCTACAGCGCCAAGGGCATGGACGCGGCACACGAGGAGGACACCCGCCTCGACGACGAGCCACAACTGGACTCTTATCTCCTGCAGTTCTGGCCGGCGCCGCTCGCGCCGGACCGTGTCCTGAAGCAGACATCGAGGATGGCGGCGTACTGGCACGACTGCGCCCGCCGGCTGCCACCGCCTCCCACACCGGCTGAACGCGCCGAGACCCTGCGCCAGGCCCGCCTCAAGCAGGAACAGGCGGACAGAGAACGTGAACTCGCCTACGAACGCTGGGAGTGGGGCGGGCGGTCGCCGAGCCAGGCGCTGCGCGACGTCGACGGAAACGTGCGCGGCCTGCTCGACTTCGACCCGGCGCTCGTGCACGCCATAGACGCGGCGGGCCCCGCCACACAGCGGGCGGTGGCCCTGCTGGCCGCGCGCCGCGCGTGCGAGGCGGCGGGTCTCGCGGAGCTGGACTGGATCGCCGCGGGACTCACCGCCGTCGTCGAGGGGCGGCCGCTGCCCCCGCCGCTCGACGACTGGGACCAGGTGTGGCGGGCCCTCGACGCCGACCCGCGGGTCCCGGACCGGACCGTCGGCCAGGCCGTGCCGCCCGGGCGCCCGCCCTTCGAAGCTGCGGAGCCGGCCTGGGACGAGGTGTCCCTGCCGATTCCCGTGGCCGAGCCGACAGCGTGCGGTCCCGCGGCCGACTGGGCAACGGCGACGACGCCGCCCGAACCGCCGCTACCCGAGCCCACGGGAGCGACGCAGTACACCGTGTGGGTCATGATCGGCGAGCCGAGACCGTCCCTTCCCGTCTCACAGCCGCACATGGCCGTTCCCGCGCTGCTCGGCGCCGCCGAGCCCGACCCGCTGCGGGCGGCCCTCGACGCGGTGTACGCGGGCGTCGCCACGTACGGCGAGGACTACCCGGCCCTGCTGCGGGAGGTCTGGTCGGTGTACGAGGTCAGCCGCTCGTAGCAGCCGGGCCGTGGTGTCCGTGGCCTCAGGCCGGGTGCAGGGCTGCGTGCAGGGTGCGGACGACCATGGTGATGGCGGCCTCGGCCGCGTGGGTCTCACGCAGGGTGCCGAGCATGGCGAATCGGCTGTGGGCGACGGTGCGGAGCTGGAACGCGCCCTCGCTCCGCGTGCTGGAGAAGTTCGGCTTCGCTCGTGACCGCGTCCGTACGGACGAACGCGGCGAGTTGGTGTGGCTCACCCGCGCGCTGCCGTGAGGAACGGGAGCCGTGTGCCCGGGGGGTTCGGTCACCCGGGCGGTTCCGTGGAGCGGGCGCGCCGGTGGGCGGCGACGCGCTCGCGGGTCGCGCAGCGTCGGGAGCAGTAGCGGCGTTCGGGGCCGGGGCCCTGGGTGACGAAGACGTTCCGGCAGGCGGCCGACGCACAGATCCTGCCGGGCGGGAGCTGGCGGTCCCAGATGAGCACGGTGAGTGCCAGGCAGGACGAGGCGAGGAACCACTCACCCCAGGGAGCGTCGTCGTCGCGATCGAGGTGGGGATGCCAGGGCGCGCCGCCACCGTGTGAGGTGAGACGGAGTGGCCCGGTGTGTTCTCCCAGCAGGCGGTTGAGGACGACGGCGGCCTCGTCGGTGTGCTCGGCGGCGAAGACCTCGCGCAGCCGGCCCGCGGCCGCACACATCTGCGCGACATCCCGGGGGGTGAGGTCCACGGGGCCCTGTTCCCCGTGGGTGAGGAGGACCTCCGCCACCTGGCCCGGGTCGGGGCGGTCCTCGGCGAGGGCGTTGACGAGAGCGGCGGTGCGCCTGGCCATGGTCAGGACGGAATGCCGGGTGGACCAGTCGCCGTCGCCATCGTTGCTGGGGGACACCAGCGCACTGTAACGCATATTGCGGAGTTCTGAGTTACCTACGTAACGTGTTTCGTGTGATTGGGCGTTACACGATGGTTCGCTACGTCGCGGGGGCGACGGCGGCCCGCGTCGGGGACGAGATGTCGGGACCGGCGCTGATGCTGGCGGGATACGCCCTCGCGGGCTCGGCCTCCGAAGCGGCGGCACTGCTCGCGGGCATCACGGTCGCGGCGGCGGCAGGCGGCCCCGTACTCGGGGCGGTGCTCGACCGGCAACGGCGGCCGGGACGGCTGCTGGCCGCGGCGCTCGGCCTGTACGCGACCGGCCTCGCGGTGATCCTCGTGGGGCTCGGCCGGCTTCCGTTCCCCGTCACCGTGCTGATCGCCGTCCTGACCGGGCTGCTGGGGCCGGCGCTGTCGGGTGGCTGGACGGGGCAGCTGCCGAGTGTGGCGGCAGGGGACCGGCTGCCACGGGCCAACGCGCTCGACGCCATGACCTTCGGCGTGGCGAGCCTGTCCGGCCCGGTCCTCGCCGGTGGCCTGGCCGAGGTGCTGGGGGCGTCGACGGCCGTGGTGGTGTCGGCGGCGCTCATCGGCGCGGCGGCGCCGGCGGCGTGGACCCTGCCGGCGGGTTCCACACGGGTGCGGGAAGAGCGGCCCGGTGCGCTGATCGGTGATCTCGCCGCCGGAACGCGGGTCATCGTGGGGAAGCCCCGGCTGGCCCGGGCGACCCTGGCCTCGGTCGTGTGCTGTGCCGCGCAGGGCATGCTGACGGCCTGCGTCCCGCTGCTGGGGGAACGCGCCCTCGGCGGAGCCGGGCGCGGCGCGCTGCTGCTGTCCTGTGCGGCCGTCTCGGCCCTGGCGGCCAACGCCGTCCTGGCACGGTTCGCGCGGCGGGTCGCCCCCGACTCGATCATCTGGGCCGGCGCCTTGATCCAGGCCGGCGCGTTCGCCCTGGCGGCGACGGGCCGCCCGGCCGTGCTCGTGCCGGCCCTGCTGCTGGCCGGGATCGGTGAAGGGCCGCAGCTCACCGCCCTGTTCGCGGTACGCCATCGGGAGGCTCCGGACCGTCTGCGCGGCCAGATCTTCACCACCGGCGCCAGCCTGAAGATCACCGCCTTCGCGGCTGGCGCGGCGCTCGCCGGCCCGCTGGCGACCTGGTCCCTTCCCGGCACACTGGCAGCGGCGGCGGGCGTGGCGGCCTGCGCGGCGCCGGCCTTCTTCGCCGTACCACCGCACACCGGCGAAGCCTGCGAGCACTCCGTGCGGCGGCCCGGGTGATCCTGTTCCCGTTCCGCGACTAGACGGCCGTTGCGCCCGGCGGAGCCGTGAAATCAGCAAGACTGCGCAGATACGACAGACCGGGACGACCGGAGAGCCGGGTCTCGCCGACGACGCCGAAGCCCGAACGGGCCAGTACGGCCCGCGATGCCGCGTTGTCGAGGGTGGTCGCGGCACGGAGCGCCGTCAGCCCGTAGCGGTTGGCGGCGAGGCCGCAGATCTCCCGCACGCCCCAGGTTGCGAGCCCCCGGCCCGCGGCGCGCTGTGCGATCCGGTACCCGAGTTCGGCGGCGCCATCCGCGACATCGACGAGATTCATCCGGCCCAGCACCTCGCCTCCGGTGCCCACCAGCACATGGAAATAGCAGTGACCGGCCTCCTGCTCGGCGAGCAACGCACGGTGCCGCTCGTCGAACCGGGCGAAGTAGTCGTCACCCCGGTCAGGGATCGACGCGGCGAAGTAGGCCCGGTTCTGCTGTTCGAAGGCGAACAGCGCGGGAGCATGAGCCGGGCGCAGCAGCTGTATCTCGGGCATGGACGGCAATATAGGCAAGTTGTATAAGCAAGTTGTACGTGTAAACCATAACGATCTCGGCCCAGCCCTTGCGCGCCCGGCGATCCCGCCTAGCCTCCCGACATGGCATTTCTTTCCAGTCGCCGCAGACGGGTCCGTCTGGCTCCCGAGCTCGACGACCAGGACCTGGGCAAGCTGCTGAAGTCACTTGTGGCGACCACCAGGACCGGCACCATCGCGACCACCGAGCTGTGCGTGGCGCAGATGTCCCGTCTCCTGGAGCAGGACCCCGAGGACTGGGACCGCCGGACGCATCGTCTGGACGTCTTGGCGGGATACCTCGTCGGATCGCATCTGCCACGAGCCTGGAGCACGCGCGAGCCCCGCAACGTGAACGCACTCGTCCTGCAGGCCTGGACCCAGGTCGCGCGGGCCCGCGCCCAGGGGGTCCTGGAAGATGCCGCAGCCGCCGTCGAGGCCTGTCTGCGCGCCGCGGAGCTCGCCCCGGAAGACCCCACTCCCTGGGTCGCCCTCCTTGCCGTGGCACGCCTGGAACGCCGGGAGCAGCCGCAGGTCTTCGGGGTGTGGAACGAGGTGCTCGCACGCGATCGCTGGAACCGCGAGGCCTATCTGAACATGCTGGCCTACCTCAGCCCGGACGAGGCCGGGTCGCGCATCCAGGTCCTGGAGTTCGTGGACACCCTGCGCGCCCGTATGCCCGCCAACGCGCCGTGCGTGGCGACCGAACTCACCGCTCAGATCCACCAGTACCACGCCATCCTCGACCGCGGCGGGCTGGAGGCGCTGGTCGCACGGAACCACTGGTCCCAGCACATGGCCGCGCAGGCCCTGGACCGCGCGGCGCACACCTGGATCCAGCCGGGGTTCTTCCGCCACGCCAAGGCGCTTGCCGACCTCAACCTCCTCGCCTACGCACTGGTCGCCGCGGACCGGCGCGCCGAGGCGCGTGCCGTCTTCGAGCAGATCGGTGGTGTCGTCACCGCGTGGCCCTGGCAGACCGGCGGTGATCCGGTGGCCGAGTTCGACCAGACCCGACAGAAGGCCACGGCCGGTTCGTGAGCCGTGGAAGTGACATCTGACTGATCGTCGGTCCACCGGACTCCAAGCGGTGACCGGAGGGAAGTCAGGTGCGCTGGATCGCCCCGTCCGAAACTCGTCGACACCTGTCGACACTGGACGGGGCGATGCGGCCACGGCTCATTCGGCAGCGTCGGACCGGGACTCCTCCGCGTCCGCCGCCGACTCGGACGCGGTGGCGAGGGTGTAGAAGACGGACGAGCCCTGCTTGGTGCGCTGGGCGTTGTTGCGGGCCACGAGGTTCTCCAGAGTGGTGCGGATGACCTTGGTCTGGATCTCCCGGTCGGGATGTGCCTTGTCGAGCGCGTCGGTGACCTCCGCCGCGGAGCGGGGCTCCTGCTGCTCGGCGAGATGGCGGCGGACCAGTTCGATGAGGGTGGGCTGGGCGGACGGGCCGGTCGCCTTCTGCGCCGAGGATTTCGTCGCCGCAGGCTTCTTGGCGGGCTGCTTCTTGCGCCCGGACTGCTCCGGGGCCGCCTTCTTCGGCGCGCGGCGCGTCTCGGACGCGGTGGTGGAGTTCTTGCGCGGCGCGGGCACCACGGCGCCCTCGGTCGGGGCGGGTGTGCTCAGCGAGGTCGCGACACCGAGCGCCTGCCGCATGTTCACCAGAATGGTCTGGTCGTGCTGCAGGGCGGCCAACTGCTCCTGAAGCGCCGCGATTTCGGCGGTGATGCGTTCCTGTTCCTTGACGTTGTGCTCGAGGTCGTTGGTCACCTGGCTGACGTACTGGGAGGTCAACTCGGTGACGGGGGCGGTGGGCTCAGGCATCTGTGGCTCCTATCGTGACTCTGGTGCGCTCCGGCGCCTGCGGTTGCGGCAGGAGGGGAGCGGGAGTTGTCCTGCGGGTCCCCCGACACATGGATGATACGGATGGACCGGCGGGTTTCTACTGAGTGAACCCCGTGCGTCGCGCGGCGGTGTGCCGTTCCTCCCGTCCGCCATCCCTCCCGTGTGTCCTGCCGAGCGCGGACGGGATGCGGGAACGGCCGTGGTCCCGGCAGAATGCCGTGATGGGATCCTTCATCGCGTACGACGGTGCCGAACTCGCCTACCACGTCTCCGGGGACGGCGTACCCGTGGTGTGCCTGCCGGGCGGACCGCAGCAGTCGTCGTACCTGGGCGACCTGGGCGGACTGTCCGCACACCGGAAGCTGATCAGGCTGGACCTGCGGGGCACCGGGCGGTCGGCAGTGCCCCGGGACCTCGCGGCCTGCCGCTGTGACCGGCTCGTCGACGACGTGGAAGCCCTGCGCCGGCACCTGGGCCTGGAGCGGATGGACCTCCTCGCACACAGCGCCGGAACCAATCTGGCCGTGCAGTACCTCGCCCGACACCCCGAACGCATCGGCGAACTCGCGCTCATCACACCGAGCGTTCGGGCCGTCGGCCTGACCATCGCCGATCAGCTCCGGCGTGAGACCGTCATGCCCCGCCGGGACGAGCCGTGGTTCCCGGAGGCCTTCGCGGCCCTGCAGGCGATCGGGGCGGGCGCGGCCACTGCCGAGAACTTCCGGGCCATCGCGCCGTTCTCCTACGGCCGTTGGGACGAGGTCGCCCAGGCGCACAAGGCCGCGGAGGACGAACAGCTGAACCGGGACGTGGTGGCCGCGTTCGGCGCCGAGGGCGCGTTCGATCCCGAAGCCACCCGCGCCGCGCTCGCCCGCTTCCAGTCACCGGTGCTGCTGCTGGCGGGTGAGGTCGACCCGGGCGCCCCTCCGCCCGCGATGGCCGAGTTCGCGGCGCTCTTCCCGAAGGCGGAACTCGTCGTGCAGCCCGGAGCGGGGCACTTCCCCTGGCTGGACGACGCCGACCGGTTCGTGGCGACCAGCGCAGCGTTCCTGCGAGAAGCGGCCACACAGGGGCCGTGAAGCAGTGGGTCGACGGCGCCGGGGCATCTCGCCGCACTAGCATCACGATCATGGCGGACTGGGAGATGCGTCCCGCTTCGGCGGCGGACGTCGAGGCGGTGGCCGAGCTGCGGGCCGTGGTACTCAGAGCGGACCTGGAGCGTCTCGGGCGGTACGACGAGCACCGGGTGCGGCAGCGGCTGCGGGAGGGGTTCGCACCCGACCACACCTGGGTGATCGAGGTGGGCGGCGTCCTGGCCGGCTGCGTGGCGCTGCGGCAGGCTGACGACGCGCACTGGCTGGAGCATTTCTACCTGGACCCGACCCTGCAGGGCAGGGGCATCGGAGCGGCCGTGCTGCGCCTGCTGCTGGAGCGGTGCGACCGCGACGGCACCCGCGTCCGGCTGAACGTGCTCCGGGGCAGCCGGGCGCAACGGCTCTACGAGCGGCACGGATTCGGTGTCGAGGCCGAGGACCCGGTGGATGTGTTCATGGTCCGCGAGCCGGCTTCCGCCCAGGTGCCCGCACGCCGCGTGGTGACCGCGGACGAAGAGCGGTAGCCGCCGCAGGCGAACGACGTGTCACCCGGCGCTCAGGCGTGCACCGGTGCCCGCTCGTCGAGGAGGTCCGCCGCGACCAGGTCGGCCCACACCTGATCCGGGACGTTCGCCTGGAACGCGGCGATGTTGTCCCGCACCTCCTTGGGTGAGCGCATCCCGACCACGATGCCGGCGACCGCCGGATGCAGCAGGGGGAACGCCATGGCCGCCTGGGGGAGAGTCACACCATGTGCCTCGCACACGGCCGCGATCTCCCGTGCCCGCCGGAGGACCTCCGGTGCCACGAGGGCGCCCCAGGTCGAACTGCGCCTGGGCCCGAAGGTGCAGCAGGGCCGCCCGCGGTCCTCCCTGTACGGCATCCACGCACGACCTGCAGAGTGTCGCGTCGCCGGGCCCGGCACTCCAACGGTTTTCCAGTCCGGCACAGGCATGAGTCCGCAACTGAAGACGACCTGGATCGCCGTGAGTTCCCGCTGACAAGGGCCGTAACCTGCTGCCCGTGACCACACCGACAGCACCGACGACCGCGTCGATCCTCGAGCAGTTCGACCTCTGTGCGGACGCGGCCGAGTTCCCCGATCCGCAGAACGGCTACTACTACCCCGTCGACACGCGCATCCACCTGTTCGGCGACGGCACGCGCTGGGCGATGGTCGCCGAGTTGCTGGGCTACAACCCACGCGTCGGGAACCTCACCGATGTCCTGCACTGCTTCGGCAACTGCCTGACCCGCGACAAGCCCGGTTTCGGGAACTTCCTCGACCGGGTCGACAACATGGACGACATCGATCCCGACGGCGACGAGGCCTACGCGGGGGAAGGCCCGGTGGTCGTCCGGGGCAGGCCGCTGACGGTCGACGCCGACGCCGGTACGCCGCTGGAGGACGTGTTCCGCAGCCTCGTGCCCCCGCACAGGGAACTGCTGCTCGCGGACACGGCGGAGGTCCGCCGTCCCCTCCGACCTGCCGGTGCTGCTGAGCCTGGACCAGTGGAACCAGCCGGAATACCTCGGGGACATCATGCCGAGCGGCCATGAGACCTTCCGGCTGATCGCCGAGGTCCTGTCCCACGGCGATCCGGACCGCTACCGGCCCACGCTCCCGGCGAACACCCACTGGTCCCACTGGCCCGACGCGGGCACGCTGTAGTCCGGCCGCCGGACCGACCTCGGCAGGTCGCCCCGGTGTCTACAGAGGGTTCCCGCGCAGCCAGGTCAGCACCTGCTGGGCGTGCTCGTTCGGCGGGAAGACCGGGTAGAAGACACGCTCGATGACACCGGCTCGGAGCACGAGCGTCAGGCGCCTGAACAGCCGCATCCCCTCGACCTCGAACGTGGGCAGCCCGAGCGTGTCGGCCAGGCCGAGGGCGGGGTCGGAGAGCATGTCGAAGGGCAGTCCCAGACGCTCCACGACCTCGCTCTGGTAGTCGGTGTCCTGGCTGGACAGCCCGTAGACGCGGCCCGCGCCGGCTTCGAGCAGGTCGTGGAAGTGGTCGCGGAAGCCGCATGACTCGGGTGTGCAGCCACGGGCTCCGGGAATCGAGTTCCAGCCTTCCGGGAGGTCGGTGCCGGGGCGGCCGGTGAGGGGGTAGACGTAGACGACCGTGCGCCGTGGGCCGAGCGCGTCCAGGCGGACCGTTCGGCCCGCCGTGTCGAGCAGGGCGAGGCTCGGCACCTTCACGCCGGGGAGGTGGTCCACCGCGCCGTCGTCCTCGGGGACGGGCAGGTCCGCGGGCAGTGTCAGATAGTCCATGCGTCCGGTACCTCTTCCCTCGGCCGGGACGACGCCGCTGCCCCGGTGGGCGGCCGCGTTCAGGTTGGCGATCAGCGTCGCGCGGCGGGCGGTCAGGGACTCGATGCGCCCGGTGAGTTCGTCGATGGCCTCGCGGTAGCTCGCGAGGGAGGCGGGACAGTCGTCCGCGTGCGCGCGTCCGGCCGCCAGGCACTCGAGGAAAGGCCGGGTGCGCTCGACGGGGATGCCGAGCCGGTGGAGCGTCCTGATCTCCCGCACGAGGCGTACGTCGTCCTCGCCGTAGTCCCGGTAGCCGTTGGCCAGGCGCTCGGGTGTGATCAGCCCCAGCGACTCGTAGTACCGCACCGCTTTGGTCGTCGTACCGGCCTGCCGCGCCAGCTCACTGATCCTCATGCCGCTCACCTCGCTCACACGCTAAACCCTGCCCCCGGTGGCAAGGTCAAGGCGTTCCGAGGCGGGGTTCGGCGACCGACGACGGCTGAACCGGGGCGGCCGTGATCCGGTGCGTCGGCCAACCGGCCGAATTCACTGACCTGTTGAAACGCGGCCTCGGCGGCGTGGGCTTCCCGCGAAGGAGCGTGGGGCTTCCCGGAGAAGCGCGGTACGTTCAAGCCACTTCCCGTACGACAGCGACTTTGTGAAGCCGATGGTTGACGAGGATCCGTCGGCCGTCGCCGTGCGGCCGGGGCACCGCCCACAGCGTGGCCATCCCGAGTCGGTGCTCCGGGTGCGCCTCGAACGGAGTGCCGGAGCATCGCCGTCCCGTGGCCGCCTGCCACCACGCCCGCAGATCGACACGGGCACCGCCGCTCGCCCGCCGCAGCGACGCCCAGCGGCAGTGATGATGGTGCCGTGGTCCTCCGCCGGGTCTGACCCACATCGAAGCTGACGCCCAAGGGCTGTCATGTCGGAGAACTGTCGACTCGCTGCGGGGGGCCACCACGCACACAGCCGATCGGGCGCTCGTGACCTGATAGGAGCTTGGGCTAGAAGCCCCCGTCACTGCTTTGTCCGCCCGCCCGACCGGCGTGTGCTGCCCCTCTTATTAGCAACCCGGAAGGACAGCACTTCCATCATGGCCGATCAGCGCCCGGACGTCTTCGGAGGCGTGGACACCCACGCCGACACCCACCACGCCGCCGCCGTCGACCCCATTGGCCGGCACTTGGGCGACGCTCAGTTCCCGACCACGAGCGACGGCTACCGCGCCCTGCTGGCCTGGCTGCGCTCTTTCGGGACCGTACTCGCCGTCGGCGTCGAGGGCACCGGATCCTACGGCACCCAGCTCGCACGCGTCCTGGCCGCTTCCGGCCTGCAAGTGTTCGACATCAACCGGCCTGACCGGCGCATGCGTCGCCAGCTGGGCAAGTCCGATCCCATCGACGCCTATGCCGCCGCCGAGGCAGTCGCCTCCGGACGCGCGGGCGTCATCCCCAAGACCCACACCGGTGCCGCTGAGGGGCTGCGGGTCCTGCACAACGCCCGCACCTCGGCCATGAAGGCCCGCACCCAGGCCATAAACCAGATCCGCAGTCTCCTGGTCACCGCGCCCGACACCCTGCGCGGCCAACTGCGCGGTCTGGCAGCACCAGATCTGATCAGTGTGTGCGCCAGGCTCCGACCAACACCGGACCTGGCCGACCCCACCGCCGCGGCCAAGTTCACCCTACGTCGCCTTGCCCGCCGTTACCAGGACCTCGGGCGTGAAATCGGCGAGTACGACGCCGAGTTGACCGCACTGGCGGCTCAGGCCGCGCCGATGCTACTGGCCGTGAACGGCGTCGGGCCCGAGACCGCCGCCCGCCTCCTGGCGGCAGTCGGCGACAATCCCGAGCGCCTGCGCTCCGAGGCAGCCTTCGCCCATCTGTGCGGCGTCGCACCTCTGCCGGCCTCCTCCGGCCGCCGGGACCGCCACCGGCTGAACCGGGGAGGCAACCGGTCAGCCAACGCGGCCCTTTACCGCATCGCGGTCGTCCGCATGCAGCACGACCGCCGCACCCGTGAGTACGTGGCCCGACGCACTGCGCAGGGACTGCAGAAGAAGGACATCATCCGCTGCCTCAAGCGCTACATAGCCCGCGAGGTCTTTAGGGCATTGACCTGCACAAACATCACGAAGGCCGACCTTGCACAGGCCGCTTGACAGGAGATAGGAGCTTCCGAGGGTTCCTCGGCGGAGCGGTGGGCCCGTTGTTCGCTGTACTGATCGCGGCGCAGGCAGCGCCGCGCGCGTGGCTGCCCGGCCTCGGGCTGCGTCGAAGCCGTCCTCGACGGGGCAGGAGACGGGTCAGGAGGAGTCGCGGGCCAGGCGCCGCAAGACGTCCACGGCTTCCTCGGCGCGGTCGTAGGGCACGAAGAGGTGGTCGTGGTGGAACCCGGCGACGACGTTGCAGCTCAGCTCCGCGTCGGCGAGGGCGCGGGAGACCGCGGCCGTCAGCCCGACCGCGGCCAGCGCTGAGTGGACCCGCAGGGTGATCCATGCGGCCACATAGTCGTACGCCATCCCCGCCGCGTCCGCCTCCGCCTGCGGCACGACGAGGGTCAGGCCCTCCGGTTCGGCCACCGTCACCACCGGGGTGACACCGGACGGCACGCCGCCCTCCGCCATGGTGAAGACATAGCGACCCGGATTCAGCTCCGGACGCATGCCGCTGAGCAGTGTCTGCAGATCAGTCTCGCCGGTCACGGTTCCACCCTACGGGCCGACCGGCCGCTCGCCCCGGAGGCGAGCGGTGCCGGTCATGGCGTCGCCACCGCCTCCCGGTCGCGGTCAGATGTGTGCCGGTGTGCCGGCGGTCGCGCCGTCGCTGATGTGCAGGACCGCGTCCACCGCGTCGAGCGTCGCCCGGTCGAGGGGGAAGTAGCCCTGCCTGGGGTGTGTGTCCGTCCGCGTGGCGGCGGACGGGGGAGCGGTGGCCGCCTCCAGTCCCCAGGCGGGGATACGGCTCTGGAGGAGACCCTCGTAGGTGTCGGGGGCGGGATCCTCAAGCCCGAGGGCCTCGCTGCGCCCCAGGCTGCCGGCGACACAGACGTACCGTTCGCCCAGCAGGGACGCCACGATGGCGCCGGCGCAGAACCACTCGGCGCCCCGGTCCTCCAGCTGCCAGATGCTGAGGTTCCGCTGCAGATGGAGGTTGTGCGCGAAGACCAGGGTCGCCCCTCTCTCTTCCTCGGTGCTCCGGATGTCCAGGAGGTTCTGGGCCATGAGCGCGTCCCGGGTGGCGAGCAGGCCGGCGATCCGGGGACTCGGTTCCAGAGGCCGTGCCGACTGCCTGTGGTAACGCAGCAGGCCGAGGCCGGCGGTGAGATGGGTCCTGGCCCTGAACCACTCGTCGCCGGAGGTGGCCGCGATCAGTTCCGGGGCGCGTGCGTGAAGCGTGATGAGCATGTCGTCCGCGATCGACCGCAGCCGCTCGGCCTCAGCCGTGGCGCCGGGTGACATGGCGGCGTCCAGGACGGCCTCCGGACGGCTCCACCGTGTGTCGTCGCCGGTGAGGCCGGCGATGTCGAGGTCGATTCGCAGGTAGTCGCGGGCGTGTTCGAGGTAGGTCCGGGGGCTGGGTGCGCAGGTGTTCTCCAACGGCGCGTCGAAGCCGTGGAAGACCAGGCGTTCCGCCGGCGGCCGGTGCCGGTTGTAGTCGCGCATCCAGCTGACCAGCCGCCTGTTGGTGTCCTGCTCTCCGAACCGGTGGGAGAAGCCTTCGCGCAGGAGTGCGTCGAGGTTTCCGGCTCCCCCCTGGACGTAGTCGTTCACGGCGAGCGCCGCCACGCGGTCGGTCTCGAGGGCGATCGACCGGAAGCCGAGGTCGGCCAGCTGGGCGAAGAGTTCGTTCCGGATCCGCCCGAAGGCCGGTTCCTGGTGTGTGGGCTCACCCAGCGCCAAGAGGTGGCATGACGGGGTGACGAAGTCTCGGATGTCCTGACTCATGAGCCTCAATCGTATCCTTGAAAGATCCGTTGAGACTTTGGGAAGCTCTGGCGGTCAGATCGCCCGTATCAGCGGTCGGGGCCTGCGGTAAAGTCTCAACCGGTGAGCCCCCTGCGACCGACCGACCTCGCGCACGAGCACGGCATCTCGACCCAGGCCGTACGCAACTACGAGCGGCACGGATTCATCCCGCCCGCCGAGCGCACCCCCAGCGGCTACCGGATCTACACCGAGGTGCACGCGGCGGCGCTCCGCGCCTACCTCTCGCTCGTCCCGGCGTACGGGTACGCGGCCGGCGGGCAGATCATGAACGCCCTCCACCGGGACGCACTCGACGACGCCCTGACGATCATCGACCGCGGCCACAGTCAGCTGCTCCGCGACCGGGACACCCTCGCCGCGGTACGCACTGCGGTGTCCCACCTGACGGCGGAGCCCGAGGCCGCTCCGGCGCCCTCCCGGGATCCCGGTACCCGCACGGTCGGTGAACTCGCGCACCGACTCGGCGTCACACCGGCGACCCTGCGCAACTGGGAGGACGCCGGCATCCTCGCCCCCGCCCGGGATCCGGCCACCGGATACCGCCTCTTCCATGCCGAGGACATCCGCGACGCCGAGCTCGCCCATCTCCTGCGACGCGGGGGCCATCCGCTCGACCACATCGCCACCGTGGTCCACCAGATCCGCACCGCAGGCGGCACGGACGCACTCGCCTCCTCCCTGGAGGCCTGGCAGGACAAACTCACCGCACAGGGTCTCGCCATGCTGCACGCGGCCACGCGGCTCAACGCCTACCTGACGCACCTCGACAGCCCTACGCCTGGGCTCAGTTGAGACGATGCGCTTCGCTTTCAAGACATCGCCGCAGGGCACCTCGTGGGAGGCCATGCTCGACGTATGGCGCGTGGCCGACGAGATCGACATCTTCGAGTCCGGATGGACCTCCGATCACTTCCAGGCCATGCACGGCACCAGCCCGGCCACCCCTCGCCTGGAGGGCTGGATCACCCTGGCGGCACTGGCCCAGGCCACCCGGAGGCTACGGCTGGGCACCCTGGTGACCGGGATCCACTACCGCCACCCGGCGATCCTCGCCAACATGGCCGCCACCCTCGATGTCATCTCCCACGGGAGGCTGGAACTCGGCGTCGGAACGGGGTGGAACGAGGAGGAGTCCCGCGCGTACGGCATCGAGCTGGGCACACCGCGACAGCGGAGCGACCGCTTCGAGGAGGCCTGCGAGGTGCTCACCGGCCTCCTGGGCCCCGGGCAGACCACCACCTTCAAGGGCGCCTACTACGAGCTGTCGGACGCACGCTGCAACCCCAAGCCCGTTCAGCGCCCTCATCCGCCGCTGTGCATCGGTGGCAGCGGGGAGAAGCGCACGCTGCGGACGGTGGCGAGGTTCGCCCAGCACTGGAACTTCGACACCGGGACCCCGGCGCAGTTCCGCAGGGCACGCGAGGTGCTGTTCGAGCACTGTGGCCGCATCGGACGCGACCCTGCGGCGGTCCGCCTCTCGGCCCAGGTCCGCCTCACCGGCGATCCGGCCGAAGCCGCCGCGAGCGCCGCCGGGTTCGCCGCCGAGGGCGCCGAACTCGCGATCGTCTACCTCCCGTTGCCCTACTCGCCACACGTACTGGAGCGTCTCTAATCAGCTAAGCGATCCCATGGGAACCGTAGGGTCCGGTGCGGGTTCTTCCCACCTGGGCGGGGCTGCGTGAGCGTGGAGATGGAATCCCGCGCCCAGTGCTGCTCCGCGTGGCCGGTGTCGGCGGGTGGTGGGTGTGCTGATCGTGGTCACGTCCTGGTG
>NZ_JBFAWG010000037.1:0-68959 GCF_040680215.1 Streptomyces sp. NPDC052107 | reverse complement strand
ACCGATGTCCTGTTCGTCTTCGGACTGGACCACATGATCACCGAGCAGGACGCCCAGCCGGGCGAGATCGAGGCGCTGCGGGCCTTCCTCACCCGCGAGGACGTCCGCCTGGTGCTCGGCCCCCACCACGACGTCGGCGCGTCGGACGACCTTGCCGAACGAGAGATGGAGTACCGCCACCACGGCGACCTCCTGGTACCTCGCCAGCAACGGTTCGCCACCTACGTCAGGGACCTGATGAAGGGTTTGGGCGTGCCGGTGGTGAACCGCTACGGACTGCGCCCCGCGACCAGCGAGGACAACAGGATCGCCGCCCCGCTGTCCACGGTCCGCGACCTGGACGCCAAAGGGTGGCTGGACGGGGTCACGAACTTCAACTTCCACATGCACCTGCCGCACTACGAGGTGACGACCGACGAACCGGACGCCATCCATGTGCTGGCGAGGCAGCCGATCGACACGTCCAGGCCGCATCCGTTCACCGAGGCCGGCAACACCGAGTTCAACATGTTCCTGTGGATGCCACCGAGCGGAGACCGGGCGGGTGACGTGCTGCTGGCGGACTCGACGATCTTCAGCTCCCTGTTCGGGGGCGATGAGAGCCTGCGCAGCTTCTGGCGGAACCTCGTCTCGAAGTAGGCCCGCAAGGAGGTCACCCGTGACTGAGCCCCTGGCAGCCGAACTGGAGCTGGACGACATCCAGCGCGGCGTCCTCAGCCCCCGACCGACTCCTTACGCGGCCACGTACCTCGCCTTCCGGATCGACGACCGGGAACAGGGACGGGAGCTGATGCGGCGCGTCAACGGGGCGGTGACCTCCGCCACCGACTCGGCCAGTCCTCTCGGGGACACCTGGGTCAGCGCCGCCCTGACCTGCCACGGCCTCAAGGCCCTCGGAGTGCCGGCCACAGCGCTGGACACGTTCGCATGGGAATTTCGGCAGGGCATGGCCGCCCGTGCCCGAGCACTCGGCGATGTCGGTGACAGCGCCCCGGAACACTGGGAAGCACCGCTCGGCACCCCCGACGTCCACGTGGTGATCGCCGCCGTCGCCCCCGACTCCCTGCGCCTGCAGGCGGCCATCGACCGTGCCCGCCCGGCCTACGACCGCCTCCCGGGTGTCACCGCGATCTGGCGGCAGGACTGCTACGCGCTGCCCACCGAGAAGGAGCATTTCGGCTACCGCGACGGCGTCAGTCATCCCGCCGTCGCAGGAAGCGGTATCGCCGGATCGAACCAGCTCGAAGTGCCTTTGAAAGCCGGTGAGTTCGTTCTCGGGTACCCCGACGAGCTGGGCGGCACCCAGACCCCACAGCCGACCGTGCTGGGGCGCAACGGCAGCTACGCCGTCTTCCGCAAACTCCACCAGGACGTCGCCGAGTTCCGCCGCTACCTGAGGGACAACTCCACCGGGCCCGAAGACCAGGAACTCATCGCGGCGAAGATCATGGGGCGCTGGCGCAGCGGGGCTCCCCTCGCACTCGCCCCCCAGCACGACGATCCAGCGCTCGGTGCCGACCCGCAGCGGCGCAACACCTTCCTGTACCAGCGGGACGACCCGACCGGTTTCCACACCCCCGGCGGCTGCCACATCCGCCGGGCCAACCCCCGCGACGCCGCCGTGGCGGGGGAGGTGCGCCTGCACCGCATGATCAGACGCGGCGCCGTCTACGGACCACCACTACCGGACGGTGCGCTGGAGGACGACGGCCTGGACCGCGGCCTGATGTTCGCGTTCATCGGCGCACACCTGGGCAGGCAGTTCGAGTTCGTCCAGTCCGAGTGGCTGAACGACAGCGTCTTCTTCGGCGGAGACGACGGCAAGGACCCCGTCACCGGCTCCCAGGACGGCTCGACCGGTTTCACCATTCCGCGGCGGCCGGTGCGACGACGCCTTGCCTCACTGCCCCGGTTCGTCGTCACCCGAGGCGGCGAGTACTGCTTCCTGCCGAGCCTGAGCGCCCTGCGCTGGCTCGGAGGTCTTCGAGACTGACGAGCGGCGACGCGCCCCGTGGCACCGCCCGGAGATTTCCGCTCCCCGGAGGGGAAGGCCGATGGACACACTGCACCTGGCGCTCAATGCCGTGACCGTCATCTTCATCGCTGCCACGATGTTCGCGGCCGGCTTGGGGGCCACCGTCCCCGCACTGCGGGGTGTCTTCACCAACGTCCCGCTGCTTCTGCTGGCGCTGCTCGCCAACATGGTGATCATCCCGCTGCTCGGCTGGGGCATCGGGGCGCTCCTCGATCTTCCCTCGGCCTCGCTCGTCGCCCTCGTCCTGGTCGCCTCGTCGCCGGGCGGCCCCTTCGGCGCGAAACTGGCCATGGTGCAGAACGGCGATGTCGTCGCGGGCGCGGCGATGCAGGTACTGCTCGCCTCCCTCGGCAGCCTCACGTTCGCCCCCACGGTCAACGGCATCCTCACCGCCGCCGGTATCGGCACCGACGTGTCCCTCGACGTCGGAGCGTTGGTGCGCACCGTGGCGCTGCTCCAACTCGTACCGTTCGCCATCGGCCTGCTCATGCGCCGCTACGCCACGCCCACGGCCCAGTCATGGCACCCCACCGCATCCGCGGTCTCCAACATCACCTTCCTGATCGTGCTGGCCGGCATGCTGCTCGGCAACTGGCGAGCGGTCGTGGACCTCTTCGGCTCCCTCTCCCTGCTCGCCGGGTTCCTGTTCGCAGCCGCCGCATTCGGCGTGGGTACCTTGCTGGCCACGGGCCCGACGGTGCGCCGCACCACCATGGGCGGCGTCGCCTCGGTACGCAACGCAGGCCCCACGCTGGCCGCGATCGGGCTCGCGTTCGACGACCAGACCGCCGTCCTGGGGGCGCTGGCAGGGGTCCTGCTCAGCGGGCTGGCCGCAGCCCTGCCGATCGCCACGCTTCTCAGCCGCCGACGCCAGGCCCCGGCGGTACCTGGCGCCGACCAAGGCACACCGCCGGCCCGTACCCACCCCTGATCTTTGCCCAGGCGTGAGGCTCACGAGCGGACCGACGGCGGCGGGACGGTGATCTCACGCTTGAGGATCTTTCCGGTGGGGCCTTGGGAAGCTCGGCGGTGAGGGTGACGATGCGCGGATACTTGTACGCCGCGACGCGTTCCTTGACGTAGTCACGGATCTCCTCCGGCGC
Organism: Streptomyces sp. NPDC052107; assembly: GCF_040680215.1. Lineage (NCBI taxonomy): Bacteria > Bacillati > Actinomycetota > Actinomycetes > Kitasatosporales > Streptomycetaceae > Streptomyces > Streptomyces sp. NPDC052107. The sequence continues at coordinate 65,821 of NZ_JBFAWG010000037.1, read as the reverse complement.
CGCCTCCTCGCCCACCCGCTGCACGACGACCGCAGCGACTTCCTCGCCGTGCAGCGGGTCCGGAACTCCCACGACCGCGGCCTCGGCGATCGCGGGGTGCCCGTGGAGGACCTCCTCGATCTCCCGCGGGTAGACGTTGTAGCCGCCCCGGATGAATTCATCGCCCATGACCTGCTAGGCAGCGTCCGGTCGGTGCAGCGCTGACGCAAGGCCTGGTCCCAGGGCGGGACGAGAGCCCTGGCCTCGAAGGGGTCTCGATGTGGGGTCTCAGGACTTCCTTGACGGTTTGTCGTCAGGAGATCCTTCACGGTCCTTCTGGCCACCCATGCCTTTGACGTAGAGCCCGGTGATCGGTCCGGGGTTCTTGCGGGGCCCGATCACATGGGCCGGGCCAGCACCCGGACCGAGTAGCCGCCGGGCTGAAGAGGTGGTGCTCTCACTTGCCCGCCATGCCGGGCCAGGCCGTACCGTCGACGACCCTGCGCTGATGGGCATTATTCGATGGCGCTCTCGTCCCCGAGCCCGCACTCAAGCCGGTGCTCATCCGTGCCTATTTCACTGACCGCTCCTCCCACGGACCATATGACTGCCGAATGAATCGAGAATCGCGTCGCTGATCATGACACTCCGCCTCCATTGAGCGACGCCACGTAACGATACGTACCGGTACAGCGGATACATATGTAATTCATACGCCTGGATACCAGTTGACCTTACGGATGTGCGCGGCAAATCATTAGGCATCTACTCAGGCATCCCCCAAGGAGCGCACATGTCCGCTGGTGCCAGAGCCCGCGGCTCCGCCCATCTGCACTCGGCCCGACTCCGCCATTCGAGCAGCCGTGACGGCCATGGCGGGACCCCCGGGTCTCTCGGCCGCCTGCTCGTGATCGTCGGCTCGCTGAAGTAGCGGATCGGAGAGAGAGCAGCACCATGGCAGACCAGGCAGACATGCGGGGCCCGTCAGCAACCCGCGGCGCGAAGGAACTGAAGTTCCGTCAGCTCGCCGAGCAACTTCGGCGGGAGATCCACGAGGGCGTCTGGCCACCGGGCAGCCGCCTTCCCACCGAGCAGGAACTGGCCCGCAGCAGCGGGACGTCCGTTGCCACGGTACGGCGCGCGGTCGACGACCTGGTCGCCGAACGGCTGGTGGTACGCAGGCAGGGTGCCGGCAGCTTCGTCCTCACCCCGCAGACCCGGGCGACCCGCCACGCCCTGATCGGCGTCATGGTCCCGGACACCACCCTCTACTACCCCAGGGTGCTCAAGGGCATCGAGTCAGGACTGTCCGCGGCCGGTGCCCGGCTCCTGCTCACATGCTCCGACTACGACCAGGAACGCGAGATCAGGGAACTCCAGGGGCTCCTCGACGGGGGCGCCGACGGCCTGCTGCTGGTGCCCACCTTGAGCGGCCCGGAGCCCGCCGATGCGTATCTCCGCCGCCTCGCCCAGCTGCCCGTACCGACCGTCCTGGTCGAGCGACGTGCAACCTCACTCGGTGACACCAACGAGCACGTCTGCACGCACCACGAGGCGGGCGCCTACGACGCCGTCCACCACCTCGCCCGACTCGGACACCGCACCATCGGGCTCGTCCTGCGGGCACCCGGCCCCACCGCAGACCCGCTCAGCCAGGGCTTCAAGGAAGCTGTGACAGAACTCGACTGCAGGCCAGTTGAGTTCCGGGCCACCAGGGAGGAGTGGAGCCCGGCCACTGCTGACCGGTGTGTGGAGCGCCTGCGAGCCGCAGGAGCCACCGCAGCACTCTGTCTCAGCGACCGGCAGGCCACCCTCCTGCTCTCCGCCGCCCGCCGCGCCGGGCTGTCCGTCCCCGACGACCTGGCCCTGGTCTCGTACGACGACGAGATCGCCGACATCGCCGACATCCCGCTCACCGCCGTGGCCCCACCCAAGCACCTGCTCGGCCGGACCGCTGCCGAGGTCCTGCTGCACCGGCTGGACCACCCCGAGCAGCCACGCCGGAAGATCCTGCTGCGTCCCAGCATCGTCATCCGGAAGTCCTGCGGCGCCACCCAGCAGCCGGCCGAGACCACCGCCGACCGACGAGGATCCACCTGACCGACGCGAGCCGGCTGGATCGACGTCTTCGACAAGACATACAACCCTCATCCTGCCGAGGCCGCTCCAACCGCTGACCTGTTCGTGCCACCGGGACTCCGTGGGCGGCCGCCGTCCACAGTTTCCGCACCCTCATTCGGCCGCGCGCCGACCCCACCCACTGCCTCAGCGCCAACGGACAACTCGACCACACGCTTCCTCGATCGACCGGCGTGTCAGGTAACCGCAATCCGAGGCGCTCCGCCAACCTTCTCGGGAGACACACGTGTCCAACGAGCGGACCGAACTGGTCCAAGACCCAAGCCCGTCCACCATCGTTCGACGGCGTCCGCGCGCCCTGCTGGCCATGCGTCCGCATCTCGCGGACAAGCTGTTCGACAGCCGAACCCGGGCGCGACTCACCCAACTTGCCGATCTCGACCCCGATCTCATCATCAGCGACTTCACCACGTCCGAGGCCCATGCCGCCCTCCGCGAGACCGAAGTCATCATCAGCAGCTGGGGCTGCCCGCCGATCGATGAGACCGTGCTGGCCGCCGCGCCCGGTCTGCGCACGGTCATCCACGCCGCGGGCACGGTCAAGAGCCTCATCACCGATGCATGCTGGGAGCGCGGCATCCAGGTCACCTCCGCCGCCTGGGTCAACGCACTGCCGGTGGCCGAATTCACTGTCGCCGCAATCCTGTTCGCAAACAAGCAGGTGTTGCGCATCAGCGCGGAGTACCGCACGCGCCGCGCCGGACTCGACCTGACCGAAGGCTACCCGGAGATCGGCAACTACGGCCGTACCATCGGCGTCGTCGGCGCATCGCAGATCGGTCGCCGCGTCCTGGACCTCCTGCGGCCGTACGACCTCCAACTGCTGCTCCACGACCCATATGCAGCGCCAACCGAGGCCGAAGAGCTCGGTGCCCGCTCCGTTCCCCTCGACGAACTGTGCGCCCTCAGCGACGTGGTGACCATCCACGCACCCCAGCTCCCCAGCACACATCACATGATCGACCGGCACCGGCTCGCCCTCATGCCCGACGGCGCCACCCTCGTCAACACCGCGCGCGGGTCCCTGGTCGACCAGGACGCCCTGGTCGACGAACTGGTCACGGGACGGCTCAACGCCGTCCTCGACGTCACCACTCCCGAGGTCCTGCCCGCCGACTCACCGCTCTACAACCTGCCCAACGTCCTGCTCACGCCGCACCTCGCCGGCTCCCTGGGCAACGAACTGCACCGCATGGCCGCCGCCGCAGCTGACGAACTCGCCCGCTACACCGCGGGTCTGCCGTTCATGTGTCCCGTGCTCCCGCAGGACATGCACCGCACGGCCTGAGCGGCCATCCCGGCCCGGATGCCCGACCCGAGCGGACGACCAGGACCGTCGGCCCGATCACAAGGAAGAACCATGACGAACGACACCAAGCGGCGGGCCGCCTCTGCCCAGTGCGCGGCATTCGGGACCAGACCGGTCACGGGCTGCGGGGGGCATCCCGTCGACGCCGCGAGTCCGCGTACGCGCTCTCGCACCACCGCGCAGTCGGCCTCCTCGGCCAGGCAGCGATTGACCTCGGCGCGCTGTCCTCCTGCTCCGCTCGTGTCGGACTTCCAGTCGATGTACCTCACCTCGTCCAGCGCACCGCAGGGCGCTCAACCTGCGTACTCCCGCTGGCCAGGAAGCTGACCGAGCACGAGGACGCCCTCTCTCCCCCAACTCCCTGCACGCATGGGAGCAGTGCCGCGAGGCCGGCAGCCGGCGGCGACGTCCGACCATCGAGAAAGCGCTTTCTGCAACAGATCGCGCACGCGATGGCGTCCCGAAGTGGCCCTCCTGGCGGCCATCGTGCAGATCGAAGAACCCATGACCGAACCGCCTTCGAGCACAGCACACAGCACGTGCCGAGACCTACCGCAGGAGGACACCATGAGCCATGTCGCCGACGAGATCGCGAGTCAGCCGGAGTGCTGGCGCCGTGCCATGACGTTGACCCCGGAGGGTCTGCCCGAGCCCGGTGAGCGGGTGGCCGTGGTCGGGTGCGGCACCTCCCTGTACATCGCGCAGGCGTACGCCGCGCTGCGCGAGTCCGCCGGGCTGGGCGAGACCGACGCCTTCGCCGCCTCCGAGTTTCCCGTGAGCCGCCGCTACGACCGGATCGTGGCGATCACCCGCTCGGGCACGACCACTGAGGTCCTGATGGCCCTGGACCAATCGGCCGACCTCGGCATACCCAGAGTCGCGATCACTGGTGACCTGTCGACGCCGATCAGCTCATCCGCCGACCATGTGATCGACCTGGGATTCGCGGACGAGAAGTCGGTGGTGCAGACCCGGTTCGCCACCACGTGCCTGGTTCTGCTGCGCGCCCACCTGGGTCTGGTCCCCACCGATCTGTCCGAGCAGGCCCAGCGAGCCCTGCTCACCCCGCTCCCCGAACGCGCCACCGAGGCCGTTCAGTTCACCTTCCTCGGCACGGGCTGGACGGTCGGCCTGGCCCACGAGGCGGCGCTGAAGCTGCGTGAGGCGTCCGGTTCCTGGACTGAGTCGTACCCCGCGATGGAGTACCGGCACGGACCGGTCAGTGTCACCGGACCCGAGAGCACGGTGTGGTTCTTCGGCGAGCCGCCGACCGGTCTGCTGGACCAGGTCCTGGCCACCGGTGCAAGCACGTCGGTCTCGTCGTTGGATCCCCTCGCGGACCTGGTCCGTGCGCAGCGTCTGGCCGTCGAGTTGGCCGAAGGCAGGGGACTCGACCCCGACCAGCCGCGCAACCTGACCCGCTCGATCATCCTGGACCGGCCGTGAGCAGCAGATGCGTCGTCGCACTGGACGTCGGCGGCACCCACATCAAGGCCTGCGTGATGGACGAGGACGGCTCGCTGCTGCACACCGAGCGGCGGGACACCGGTGCCGGTCGCGGCCCCGACGCGGTGCTCGAGACGGTACTCGGCTACGCCGCCGACCTGGCCGGTCGGTATGAGCCCTCGGCGGTGGGCATCGTGGTTCCGGGCGTGATCGACGAGGCATCCGGAACGGTCGTCCTGGCCGCCAACCTCGGCTGGCGGGACGTGCCGATCCGGCAGTGGCTCACCGATGAGCTCGACCTCCCGGTGGCCTTCGGGCACGACGTCCGGGCCGGCGGCATGGCCGAGGCCCGGCTGGGCGCGGGCCGGGACAGCCGCAGCTTTCTGTTCGTCCCGGTGGGCACCGGCATCGCGGCCGCGGTGGTCCTCGACGGCCGGGTGCTGCTCGGCGGCCACGGCAGCGCCGGCGAACTCGGTCACTTGGTGGTACGGCCGGGCGGTGACCTCTGTCCGTGCGGCAATCGGGGCTGTTTGGAGACCATCGCCTCGGCCTCCGCCATCGCCCGCCGCTACCGCCAGGCCACCGGTGATGCCGACGCCACGGCCGAGGAAGTCCTCCGGCGGTCCGAAGCCGGCGACACCACTGCGGTCGAGGTCTGGCGCGATGCCGTCGACGCCCTCGCCGACGGACTGAGTACCGCAGTCACCCTTGTCGACCCCGGACGCATCGTCATCGGCGGCGGCCTGGTCCGAGCCGGGGAGCCGTACCTCGGTCCGCTGAGGGCGGCCCTGGCCGAACGGCTGACCTTCCAGACGGCACCGGCGGTCGTGCCCGCCGAGCTGGGCCACCAGGCCGGCTGCCTCGGCGCCGCGCTGCTCGCCCGCGACCTGTGCCGGAGCCGGTCGGCCCAACCGGGCATCGGCCCGCGCAGAGCCCGGCGTTGGGAGTCGGTGTGATCCTCACCGTCACGCTCAACGCCGCGCTCGACGTCACCTACCGGCTCGACGGATTGCACCCGCAGGGCAGCAACCGGGTCCGGGAGGTGGCGGACCGGGCCGGCGGCAAGGGGATCAACGTCTCCCGGGTGCTGCACACCCTCGGGCACCGGACCGTCGTCACCGGCCTGATCGGTGGGCCGACCGGCGAGGCGGTCCGCAGCGACCTCGCGGCGGCCGGCCTGTCCGACCGCCTGGTGCCGATCGCGGGCGAGACCCGGCGGACAGTCGCCGTCGTCGACGAACAGGCCGGTGACACCGCGGTGTTGCTCGAACCAGGGCCAGTGGTGTCCGCCGCCGAGTGGGCGCACTTCCTCGAACGGTTCGACCGTCTGCTGCCCGGTGCCTCGGCCGTGGTCCTCTCCGGCAGCCTGCCGGGCGGGCTGCCCGTGGACGCCTATGCCGTGCTGCTGCGCAGGGCGCGAGCGCACGGTGTGCCGGCCGTCCTCGATGCCGACGGCGAAGCGCTGCGCGCCGGCCTTGCGGAGGCACCCGACCTGATCAAGCCCAACGCCGACGAACTCGCGACGGTGAGCGACAGCACCGACCCCCGTACGGCGGCAGAGGCGCTGCTGGCCGCCGGTGCCCGCGCGGTGGTCGCCTCGCTCGGCGCGGACGGGCTGATCGCCTGCGCCCATGAAGGCAGTTGGCGGGCTCGGCCACCGGAGCGCGTGGCCGGGAACCCGACCGGAGCCGGGGACGCGGCGGTCGCCGTGCTGACCCTCGGCCTGATCGCAGGAGAGCCGTGGCCGGTCCGCCTGGCCCAGGCGGTCGCGCTGTCCGCCGCGGCCGTCGCTGCGCCGCTGGCCGGTGACTTCGACGCGGCCGTCCATCGCCGCCTGCTGGACCGAGTCGAGGTCGAACCTCTCACCACCCGCGAAGGAGAATCCGCATGCCACTGACCCCTACGGGCGAGATCGTCGACAAGGCCGTGACCACCGCGCGCGGCGTCGGCGCGTTCAACGTCATCCAGCTCGAACATGCCGAGGCCATCGTGGCCGGGGCCGAGGTCGCCGGATCGCCGGTGATCCTCCAGCTCAGCGAGAACGCCGTCCGCTACCACGGCGCCCTGGCCCCGGTCGGCGCCGCGGTCCTCGCGGTCGCCCGTGCCGCCGACGTGCCCGTCGCTGTCCACCTCGACCACGCCACCTCCGTCGAGCTGGTCCACGAGGCCGTCGAACTCGGCTTCACCTCGGTCATGTTCGACGCCTCCGTGCTGGACTACGCCGAGAACGTGCGGGCCACCGCCGATGTCGTGGCGTTCTGCCACGAGGCCGACGTGTGGGTCGAGGCCGAACTCGGCCAGGTGGGCGGCAAGGACGGCGTGCACGCCCCCGGCGCCCGGACCGATCCGGCCGAGGCAACGGCCTTCGTCGCCGCCACCGGTGTGGACGCCCTCGCCGTCGCCGTCGGCACCTCGCACGCCATGCTCACCCGCGACGCGGCGCTGGACTTCCAGCTGATCGGTGAACTGCATGCGGCAGTCCCCGTGCCGCTGGTCCTGCACGGATCCTCCGGCGTCGCCGACCACCACCTCACCGCCGCCGTAGACCACGGCATGACCAAGGTCAACATCGCCACTCACCTCAACCAGGTCTTCACCACCACCGTCCGCAGGACGCTCGCCGGGGACCAACGCCTCGTCGACACCCGCCGCTACCTCGGCGCCGGACGCACGGCCATGGCGGCCGAGGTCACCCGGCTGCTCGGCGTCCTGCGGTCCGCCCCGCGAGAGAGCCTGCTGTCGGCGTCCTGAGTCATCGAGCCGAACAGTTCGGTAAGTGCTTTCCAAGCGGCCCACCATATTCGAACCTTTGACCGACACCACGCTCCGACCTGTCCTCACGCCAGGACGGAAGGCGCTTTCCACCAATGGATTCCCACCCACAGCAAGAGGAGATTTCTCATGTCCCGCAAGGTGATCGGCGTCGTGATGAACGGCGTGACCGGCCGAATGGGCTACCGCCAGCATCTGGTCCGCTCGATCCTGGCCATCCGGGAGCAGGGCGGTCTCGCCCTCGGTGATGGCGAGGTGCTCTGGCCCGAACCGATCCTGGTCGGCCGCAACACGTACAAGCTCAAGGAGCTGGCCGACCGGCACGGCCTGGAGCACTGGACCACTTACCTGGACGAGGCGCTCGCCCACCCCCTCGCCGAGGTCTACTTCGACGCCCAGGTGACCCCGGCCCGCGAGCCGGCGATCCGAAAGGCGATCGCGGCAGGCAAGCACGTCTACACCGAGAAGCCGACCGCCGAATCCCTCGACGCCGCCCTGGAGCTGGCCCGTCTGGCCCGCGATGCCGGGGTGTGCAACGGCGCGGTGCAGGACAAGCTGTTCCTGCCCGGCCTGCTCAAGCTCAAGCGGCTGGTGGACGGCGGCTTCTTCGGCCGGATCCTGTCCGTGCGCGGCGAGTTCGGCTACTGGGTGTTCGAGGGCGACTGGCAGACGGCCCAGCGTCCGTCCTGGAACTACCGGGCCGAGGCCGGCGGCGGCATGATCCTCGACATGTTCCCGCACTGGCAGTACGTGCTGGAAGGGATCATCGCTCCGATCCGCTCGGTGTACGCGCACACCGCCACCCACATCCCCGCTCGCGTCGACGAGCAGGGGCGCCCCTACCAGGCGACCGCCGACGATGCCGCCTACGGGATCTTCGAGCTGGAGGGCGGCATCACCGCCCAGATCAACTCCTCCTGGGCCGTCCGGGTCGACCGCGACGAACTGGTGGAGTTCCAGGTCGACGGAACCGAGGGAAGCGCTGTGGCCGGACTGCGCAACTGCCGCTTCCAACATCGCGCGGCCACGCCAAAGCCGGTGTGGAACCCGGATCTGCCGGTCACCGAGTCCTTCCGCTCGCAGTGGCAGCAGGTGCCCGACAACGGCGAGTTCGACAACGGCTTCAAGGTCCAGTGGGAGCTGTTCCTCAAGCACGTGGTCACCGGCTCCCCCTACCACTGGGACTTGCTCGAGGGCGCCAAGGGCGTCCAGCTCGCCGAGCTCGGCCTGCGCTCCGCCGCCGCGGGTCGCCGCCTCGACGTGCCCGAACTGGAGATCTGAACCATGACCGCCCTGCACCTCCCCGGTACCGACGGCCTGCGCCTGCACCGGATGCGCAAGCCCGAGGCCCTGCCCGTCCACCTCACCGCGCCGACCAGCCGGGTCGCGTTCGCCGCCGCCCACGTAGTAGCCGATCCCTACGGCGACAACGCCCCCGGCGACCCGGCCGCCGTCGACTGGGACGCCACGCTCGCCTTCCGCCACCACCTGTGGGAGCTGGGTCTCGGCGTCGCCGATGCCATGGACACCGCCCAACGCGGCATGGGCCTGGACTGGTCCGCCACCCGCGAACTGATCAGCCGCTCCGGCGTCGAGGCCCGCGCCGTCGGCGGCCGGCTCGCCTGCGGAGTCGGCACCGACCAACTCCACACTCCTGCCGCGACGTTGCCGGACATCCTGGCGGCGTACGAGGAACAGCTCACCGTCGTCGAAGAGGCGGGTGCCCAGCCGATCCTCATGGCCAGCCGCGCGCTCGCCGCCACCGCGGAAGGGCCCGGGGACTACCTCCACGTCTACGGCAGGCTCGTCAGCCAGTCCCGGCGGCCGGTGATCCTGCACTGGCTGGGCCAGATGTTCGACCCGGCGCTGGCCGGCTACTGGGGCTCCGCCGACCTGGACCGGGCGACCGACACAGTGCTCGTCCTGATCAAGGAGCACGCCGACCGGATCGACGGCATCAAGGTCTCCCTGCTGGACGCCGACCGGGAGATCGCCCTCCGGCGCGCGCTGCCCGAAGGTGTCCGCCTCTACACCGGCGACGACTTCAACTACCCGCAGCTGATCCGCGGGGACGAGGTCGGCCACAGCGACGCCCTGCTCGGCGTCTTCGACCCGATCGCCGTCAAAGCCGCAGCCGCCCTGCACGCCCTGGACGCCGGCGACCTCGACCGGTACGACGCGCTGCTTGCGCCCACCCTGCCACTGGCCCGGCACCTGTTCGCCGCACCGACGTACCACTACAAGACCGGCATCGTCTTCCTCGCCTGGCTGGCCGGCCACCAGAACCATTTCACCATGGTTGCCGGCGCCCAGAGCGGGCGCTCCGTCCCGCACCTCGTCGAGCTCTTCCGCCTCGCCGACGCCGCAGGGGTCCTGCCCGACCCGGAGCGGGCAGCCCACCGGATGCGCCAGTTCCTCGCCGTCGCGGGGGTGGACGCACCATGAGCGAGCGCAGCGAGCGACGCACGAGCCCGGCCGGGCTGTCGCTCAACCAGATCACCACCAGGAACTGGAGCCTTCCCGAGGCCGTCCAGGGCTGCGTGGACGCCGGTATCCAGGCGATCGGACTGTGGCGGGACAAGGTTGCCGAGACCGGCATCGACCGGGCGGCGAAGGTGGTCCGCGAGGCCGGCCTGACCGTCAGCAGTCTGTGCCGGGGCGGTTTCCTCACCGCCTCCGTCCCCGAAGCCCGCCGTGCCGCGCTCGCCGACAACCTGCGCGCCATCGAGGAGGCGGCCGCCCTCGGCACCGACACGCTGGTGATGGTTGTCGGCGGCCTGCCCGAGGGCAGTCACGACCTGAACGGGGCTCGGACTCGAGTCGCCGAGATGCTCGCCGAACTCGCCCCGCGTGCGGGAGACTTCGGGGTGAGGCTGGCGATCGAACCACTGCACCCGATGTTCTGCGCCGACCGAGCCGTGGTCTCCACCCTGGGACAGGCGCTCGACCTCGCCGAGCAGTTCCCGGCCGAGCAGGTCGGCGTCGTGGTGGACAGCTACCACGTCTGGTGGGATCCGCAGCTGGCCGGTCAGATCGCCCGTGCGGGAAACCGGATCGCCGCGTACCAGGTCTGTGACTGGACCCTGCCACTGCCCTCCGACGCCCTGCTCGGCCGAGGCCATGTCGGCGACGGTCACATCGACTTCCGGACGATGACCGATCTGGTCACGGCCGCCGGATACACCGGCTGGATCGAGGTCGAGATCTTCAACCAGCAGATCTGGGACACTCCGGGCGAACAGACCCTGGCCACCATGATCGAACGTCACCTCTCCCATGTGATCGGCTCATGAAGGTCGTCATCGCCCCGGATTCCTTCAAGGGAACGGTCACGGCCCCCGACGCCGCCAGGTCACTGGCCGAGGGATGGCGGTCGGTCAGACCGTGGGACGAGCTCGTCCTGCGTCCGATGGCCGACGGCGGCGAGGGCACCCTCGCCGCCGTGGTGGCCGCGCACCGAAGCGCCACCGTGCACGACGTCCCCGGTTGCACGGGCCCGGACCGCCGCCCGGTCACCGGCCGGTTCGCGCTTCTGCCGGACGGAGCGACCCTGGTCGAACTCGCGGTCGCCAGCGGTCTGCCCTTGATGGCCGAACCCGCCGCACGCACCGCGACGACGCGCGGCACCGGCGAGACCATCGCCGCCGCCCTCAGCCAGGGCTGCAAGCGACTGATCGTCACCCTCGGCGGTTCCGCATCCACCGACGGCGGCACCGGCCTGCTCGGCGCACTCGGACTGCACCTGTTCGACGGCAACGGTCACCGGCTCGCCGACGGCGGCGCTGCGCTCTCCCACGCCGTATGCGCCGACCTCAGCGCGCTCCGGCCCCCGCCGCCCGGCGGCGTCGTGCTGCTCACCGACGTCACGAACCCGTTGCTCGGCCCGAACGGTGCCGCCGTCGTCTACGGACCTCAGAAGGGCGCGTCCGCCGAGGATGTCCTGCTCCTCGAACGCGGCCTGACCCGGCTCGCCACCCTGCTCGGCGGGGACCCGGCCGCCACGGGCGCCGGGGCGGCCGGTGGCACCGCGTACGGCCTGATGGCCGCCTGGGGCGCCACGGTGACCCCGGGCGCAGCCGCCGTCGCCGACCTGCTAGGACTCGACGAGGCCCTCGCCGGGGCCGACCTGGCCATCACCGGCGAGGGCCGCTTCGACGCCACCAGTCTGCTCGGCAAAGCGGTCGGTGAGGTACTCTCCCGCGCCGCCTCGGCAGGTGTTCCGGCCAAGGTTGTCGCCGGCGAGTCCGCCCAACCGCAGGCCCTGGCACTCGCCGACCTCTCGGGAAGCCCCTGCGCAGCCCGCGCGGACGCCGCGGGCTGGCTCCGCCACGCGGGCGCCCACCTCGCCCGTTCGGCTGGTCAGCTCCCGTATGCGGGGAGCGAGTAGGACGGAACGGTCAGCCCCGAGCAGGCATCGGTGGCGGGACTGCCCGGTGTGGCGTTCAGGATGATGCCGGCCGGCGCGCTGATCGGGACGGTCTGACCGGTGTCGCTGAAGGTGTTGGAGGTGTAGACGGTGAACGCGTCTGCCTCGCTCTGGCGCAGCGTGGCCGGGGACAGCTGTCCGAGGGTGACTCCGGTCGAGTGGGTCGAGTCGATGAAGGTGTTGCCGTAGTAGTTGATGTTGCTGATGCCGTTCGGGGTGACGTTCTCGTAGTAGGCGATGCCCTCGTGGGCGAGGTCGGTATAGGTGGTGACGTTCAGCGTGTTGGAACAGGCGTCGATGTTCTGCAGATCCTGGGGGTAGGTGGGGTCGCTGTAGACGTACAGCAGGACCGGGGTTTCGTTGAGGTAGTTCGCGCCGACGGTCACCGGTCCGTCGGTGTTGCGGAGCTTGATCCCGCCGTACGCCGAGTCCGGCCAGCCCTGCACCCAGTTCTGGGTGTACCGTCCGCTGACGCCCTTGAGATAGGCCGCGTGGTCGCGCAGCGAGGGGGTGCCGGGGTCCGCGTAGATCACGTTGGAATCGACCGTCAGGTTCGCGTCGAAGCCGGTGTACAGGCCGCTGCGGTACTGGCCCTGGGAGTTGTCCAGGACCAGCTCGGTCTGCAGGGTGCCGAGCTTGGTGGCGAGGGCGACGGAGGCCGGGCTGGGGTTCATGGCCGCGTTGGTGGACTGGTTGGTCCAGTCCGGATTGCCGGGCCACTGGTCCAGCCAGGACAGCTTGGGCAGGTACAGGCCGATGATGTTCTGCTGGAGGGTGAGGTTGCTGGTCCGGTAGAGGCTGATCGGGACTGCGTCGGTGCTCTGGCTGCCGTGCAGGAAGACGGCGTCCTTCACCGTGTTGGTGCCGACGATGTGGTTGAGGATCAGCTGCTCGGTCGCCGGGCTGTTGAGCTGGCTGATGTAGCCGTGCGAGTCGCTGAAGACGTCGCGCTGAAGGACGGCACTGCTCCGGGTGCCGTTGACGCCGACCTGGATGCTGTCGAAGAACAGGTCCTGGATGGTGATCGTGCCCGTGCGGGTGGTGTTGGTGCCGGCCGGGGTCTCACCGAACACCAACTCCGGCGCGGTCGCCTCGATGACGGTCGGCGTGGCGCTGTCCGACTCGCCCGCCACCGTCAGCGCGTTCGGCAGCGAGATGGACGCGGCGATCTCGTATCTGCCGGTCGGAAACCACACGTTGCTGCCGCTGCTGACGGCGCACTGCACGGCCGCGGTGTCGTCCGCCCTGCCATTCCCGGCCGCGCCGTAGGCTTTGACGCTGACGAAGCCGGCCGGTGCCCAGTAGCCGGAGTGCTGAACGCAGCTGCTGGCGGCAGCCACGCTCTGTCCGGGCAGTGCGAGCCCCAGCAGGGCTGCTCCCGCGAGAAGTGCCGTGAACGGGCGTAGTGCTCTGCGTTCTCTTCGCATGACTTCCTCCTCGGACCATCGCTGTCATCCGGACAGTGGCGGTTGGCCGAGCAAGCTAGGGCTGCCGGGAGAGAGCATTCAAGGCGTAATCACCGGCCCTCGGATCCAGGGATTCCGCTTCTGGGCCTTACCGGTTGAGGTTGTAGACGCGGGCCGCGTTCCGTCGAAAGACGGCGTCCTTCTCACTGGGACTCAGCGCATCCGTGAGCTGCTCGGTGAGACGGACGATGCCGCCGTAGTCGGTCTCCAACGTCGACACGGGCCAGTCGGATCCGAAGAGCAGGCGCTGAGGGCCGAAGGCGTCCAGGACGGTGTCGGCGTACGGCTGGAGATCCTTGACACTCCAGGCACCGGGTCTGGCCTCGGTGACCATGCCGGAGAGCTTGCACACGGTGTTGGGCAGGGCGGCCAACTGCCGTATACGGTCCGACCATGGGGTGAGTTCCTGCGTGGCGATGGGCGGCTTGCCCAGGTGGTCGAGGACGAAGACGAGGCCGGGAAGCCCGGATGCGGCGGCGATGGCGGCGGGCAGCTGGTGCGGCGTGATGACCAGGTCGTAGGCCAGCCCGGCCTCGGCCACTGCGTTCAGGCCGCGCCGGACGTCCGGGCGCAGCAGCCAGTTGGGGTCGGGCTCCTCCTGTACCTGATGCCGGATGCCGACCAGGCCGGCCCCGCCCGGGCCGTCCCTGAGACCGGCGAGCGTGTCGGCGATGTCGGGCGCGGTGAGATCGGCCCAGCCGACCACTCCGGCGACCAGTCCCCCGCAGGCGGAAAGGGCCAGCAGTTCCGGGGTCTCCTTCGGTCCGCAGACGGTTTGCACCACCACGCCGGCGGTCACCCCGGCTGCTCGCGCCTCGGGTTCCAGGTCGCTGACGGAGAAGGAACGGTTCAGTGGGCCGAGCCGCTCCCCGGTGATCCAGCTCTGCGGCCGAACTTTCAGGTCCCAGACGTGGTGGTGGGCGTCGATGATCTGATGGCTGGTCACGATTGCTCCGGATTGACGATGATGACGTCCAGAGTGCGCGGGCCGTGGACGCCTTCGACTCGGTCGAGTTCGATGTCGCTGGTGGCGGAGGGGCCGGAGATGAAGGTCAGTGGGCGTGCCGGATCGAGGTGCGCGAGTGCGTCGGGGACGTCGTCGTGGATCTGCTCGGCGCGGATGACACACACGTGGTAGTCGGGGACCAGGGTGAGGGCGCGCCGTCCCTGGCCGGGGCCGGTGTCGAGCACGATCGTGCCGGTGACGGCGATGCCGGCGGCGGCGAGGGTGAGGGCGCCGTCGAGCAGGTCCAGGGCCGGGACGTCCAGCGGCGGATCGTCGTACTGCCACTGCCATGGCCCCTCGGGCAGTGCGTCGGCGCGAAAGCCGGGCGGCAGTCCGATGCGGCGGATACCGCGGGTGGTCAGCACCTCGGCGATGGCGCGAGGCAGCCCGGCCGGAGTCGTGCAGGTGACGGCCGCCCGGTAGTCGGTGAGGCGATCGGCGAACAGAGCCCCGATCTCCTGTCCTGGATCGACATGGCTGGACCGGTAGGTGCGGCGGAGCTCGACGTCGTCAGCAGTCTCCTCTGCAGGGACGTCGACGAGCGCGGCGCGGATGCGCTGCAGAATGGTCTCACGGCTGCTCACTGGTCGGCTCCGTCCCGGTTTCTGCGCCACCAGGCGCGAAATGACTCGTTCGGGGGTGCGGGGGTGTCCCGGGTGTCGGACCAGCCGTGCAGCGGGCCGGGTAGCCGTCCGATGCTGCCGTCCCGGGCGAGCGCACGGCCGCCGAGCGCAGCGGCCTTCTGGGCGGCGGCGAGCAGGAGCGGGGAGTCGAGGACGGTGGCGGCAGCCTTCATCGCCAGCGCCTCGGCGGTCGGCAGGCGTCTCGAACGCCGCTCGGACTCGACGGCCCTGGCCCTCAGGTGGGTCAGCAGCTGGGGGATGTCGATCTTCACGGGGCAGGCGTCGTAGCAGGCTCCGCACAGGGTGGAGGCGAACGGCAGGGAGGCAGCCTGCTCGACCCCGACCAGTTGCGGGGTCAGGACGGCTCCGATCGGCCCGGGATAGACGGAGCCGTAGGCGTGGCCGCCGGTGCGCTCGAAGACCGGGCAGACGTTCAGGCAGGCGGAGCAGCGGATGCAGGCGAGGGCCTGACGGCCGACGGGGTCGGCGAGGGTGTCGGTGCGGCCGTTGTCGAGCAGCACCAGGTGGAACTCCGACGGGCCGTCCCCGTCGGTGGTGCCGGTCCAGGTGGAGGTGTAGGGGTTCATCCGCTCGCCGGTGGCGGAGCGGGGCAGCAACTGCAGGAACGCTTCCAGGTCCTGCCAGGTGGGGATCACCTTCTCGATGCCCATGACGGTGATCAGGGTCTGCGGCAGGGTGAGGCACATCCGGCCGTTGCCCTCGGACTCCACCACGACGATCGTGCCGGTGTCGGCGACGGCGAAGTTGGCGCCGGAGACCGCGACCTTGGCGGTGAGGAACTTGCGCCGCAGGTGACGGCGGGCCGCCTCGGCGAGTTCGACGGGTTCGTCGCCGAGGCCCTCGGGGGCGGGCTGACCCCAGTGGTGCATCTGGCTGGTGAACAGGTCGCGGATCTCGGTGCGGCCCAGGTGGATGGCCGGAACCAGGATGTGGGAGGGGCGGTCGTCGGCGAGCTGGACGATGAGTTCGGCCAGGTCGGTCTCGTAGGCGGTGATCCCGGCTGCGGCAAGGGCCTCGTTGAGGCCGATCTCCTGGGTCGCCATGGACTTGACCTTCACGACCTCCCGCTCGCCGGTGGCCCGCACCAGTCCGGTGACGATGCGGTTGGCCTCGGCCGCGTCGGAGGCCCAGTGCACGGTGCCGCCCGCCGCGGTGACCGACTGCTCCAACTGCTCAAGGTACTGGTCGAGATGGCGTGCCGTACTTTTCTTGATCGCGGCGGCGGATTCCCGCAGCGCCTCCCAGTCGTCCAGTTCGGAGGCGACGGCGAGCCGCTTGTCGCGGATCGTGGTGGTGGCCCGCTTCAGGTTGGCGCGCAGCCGGGTGTTCTTCAGCGCGCTGCGGGCGGCGTCGGGGAAGGACGGGGAGCCGAGCCAGACGACGCCGCGATCACCGGGGTTGCTCATCGCGCTGCTCCTTCGGTGGCGGCGAGGATCTCCGCCAGGTGCATGGTCCGCACCGTACTGTCCTGCCGGGTCAGGCCGCCGCCGATATGCAGGAGGCAGGAGTTGTCGGCGGCGCACAGCACGTCGGCACCGGTGGCCAGGACTCCGGCGGCCTTGTCTGCGAGCATCACGCCGGAGGTCTCGGCGTTCTTGACCGCGAAGGTGCCACCGAAGCCGCAGCAGGAGTCGGCGGCGGGCAGGTCCACCAGGTCGATGTCCCTGACCGCGCGCAGCAGTCGCAGCGGCCGGTCCCCGAGGCGCAGTCCGCGCAGCGAGTGGCAGGTGGGGTGGTAGGTGACGCGATACGGGAAAGAGGCGCCGACGTCCGTGACACCGAGGATGTCGGTGAGGAACTCGGTGAACTCGTGGACGCGTGGCACCAGTTCCGCCACCTGTTCCTGGAGCGGGGCCTGCCCGTACTCTCCGGCGAGCACCGGGTGGTTCTCCCGGATCATGCCGGCGCAGGAGGCGGACGGCGTGACCACGGCGTCGTAGTCGGCAAAGGTCCGTGCGAAGCGGGCCACCAGCGGGACGGAGTCAGCTCGGTAGCCGGTGTTGAAGTGCAGCTGACCGCAGCATGTCTGCTCCTGCGGGAACTCGACGGTGTGGCCGAGCCGTTCGAGCACGGTCACCACCGCTCGGCCGGTGCCGGGAAACAGGGTGTCATTGAAGCAGGTGATGAACAGGGCTACACGCATGGTGGCCGGCTCCGGTGCGGGAGGGGGAGGTGGTCGGGCAGCAGGTGTTCGGCCAGGAGGTCCTCCCAGAGCGCGTCCGGGATGTCCAGGTCGAGCAGCCGCGCCGCGTCGGTGACCTCCTCGGCCGAACGGGCTCCGATCAGCACGCCTGCCACGGGCTGCGGAGCGAGGGCGAAGCGGACCGCGGCGGCGCGGAGCGGTACGCCGTGACGCTCGCAGACGCTCTGCATCCGCAGGGCGCGGTCGACCAGCTCCGTCGGCGCCGTGGCGTAGTCGAAGGTGGCTCCGGGCTTGGGGGCGGCCAGCACACCGGAGTTGAAGACGCCGCCCACGATGACCGACACGCCGCGCCGGGCCGCCTCGGGCAGCAGCTCCGTCATCGCGCCCTGGTCGAGCAGGGTGTACCGCCCGGCCAGCAGCACCACGTCGATGTCGGTGTCGCGGACGAAGCGAGTCAGCATCTCGCACTGGTTCATACCGACGCCGATCGCGCCCACCATGCCTTCGGCGCGCAGCTGCGCCAGGGCCGGGTAGGCCTGGCCGATGGCCTCGGCGAAGTGGTCGTCGGGATCGTGCAAGTGGACGATGTCCACCCGGTCCAGTCCCAGCCGTTCCAGGCTGGCCTCCAGGCTGCGCCGGACGCCGTCGGCACTGAAGTCCCAGACCCGGCGGTGGGTCGCCGGTACGGCGAAGCCGTGGGCGAGGTCGTCGCCGTCCGCGCCGGGAACGGGTTCGAGCAGTCTGCCGACCTTGGTGGCGACGGTGTACTTTGCCCGGGGGCGCCCGCGCAGGGCCGCGCCCAGGCGGCGCTCGGAGAGGCCGAGCCCGTAGTGGGGTGCGGTGTCGAAGGAGCGGATGCCGGCCGCCCAGGCCGCCTCGACCGCCTCGGCGGCGGCCTCGTCCGTGACCGGTGTGAACAGGTTGCCGATCCCGGCGGCGCCGAAGGACAGCCGGGTGACAGTGGTGGAGCTGCGGCCGAGCTTGGTCTGTTGCATCGCGGTGGTCCTCATCGGGCGGCCGGGCGCAGTCGCAGGCCGGCCATGCCACCGTCCACCGCGAGCGCGGTGCCGGTGACCGAGGCGGCGGCGGGCGAGGCCAGGTAGGCGATGGCGGCGGCCACCTCTTCGACGTCGACCAGACGGCCTTGGGGCTGGCGTGCGGCCAGTGCGGCGCGTTCGGCCTCCGGGTCCTCGGCAGCGTCGAGCAGGCGTCCGACCCACGGGGTGTCCACCGTGCCTGGATTGACGCAGTTGACCCGGATGCCCTCACGGACATGGTCGGCGGCCATGGCCAGGGTCAGCGACAGCACGGCGCCCTTGCTCGCCGAGTACAGCGCGCGCTGCGGCAGGCCGGCGGTGGCAGCGATCGAGCAGGTGTTCACCACCGAGGCCCGGGCGGAACGGCGCAGGTACGGCAGGGCGGCCCGGGTGGTACGGACGACGCCCAGGACGTTCACGTCGAGGACCTGGTGCCACTGCTCGTCCCGGTTGTCCTCCACCGTCCCGGCAGCGCCGATGCCCGCGTTGTTGACCAGGATGTCCAGCCCGCCAAGGGCTTCGGCGGCGGACTCGACCGCCGCCCGTACGGAACGGTCGTCGCTGACGTCGGCGGCGAAGCCCAGGAGCGGATCGCTCAACTTGTCCGGTGCGAGGTCGAGGACGGCGACCCGCGCGCCCCGCCGGGAGAGCAGGTCGGCGGTGGCGAGGCCGATGCCGGAGGCGCCGCCGGTGACGAGCGCGGTGAGCCCGTCGAGTTCCCTGGTCACGCCGCGGTCTCCGATTCCTGGTCGTGTGCCCGATCAGCTGCCCAGAAGGCCCCGTGCGGGTAGGTGTAGGTGTCGATCGAGCTCTGGTGCATCTCCGCGGAGAATCCGGGCACCGTGGGAGCCCGGTAGTGACCGTCGGTGATCACTACCGGGTCCAGGAAGTGCTCATGGAGATGGTCGACGAACTCGATGACGCGGTCCTCCGTGCTGCCGGAGAGCGCGACGTAGTCGAACATCGAGAGGTGCTGGACGAGTTCGCACAGGCCCACGCCGCCCGCGTGCGGGCAGACCGGCACTGCGAACTTCGCCGCGAGCAGCAGGATGGCGAGGTTCTCGTTGACCCCGCCGACCCGGGCCGAATCGAGCTGCAGGACGTCGATCGCACCGGCCTGGAGGAGCTGTTTGAAGACGATGCGGTTCTGCACGTGCTCGCCGGTGGCGACCTTGACCGGGCTGACCTCGCGCCGGATCGCTGCGTGCCCCAGCACGTCGTCGGGACTGGTGGGCTCCTCGATCCAGTACGGGTTGAACTCCGAGAGCGCCTTGGTCCATTCGACGGCCTCGGGCACGCTCCAGCGCTGGTTGGCATCGATCGCCATCCGGATGCCCGGCCCGACGGCAGCGCGGGCGGCCCGGCAACGGCGGATGTCGTCCTCCAGATCGGCACCGACCTTCAGCTTGATCTGGGTGAAACCGTCCGCCACGGCCTCGAGGGCGAGGCGGGTGAGTTTCTCGTCGGAGTAGCCGAGCCAGCCGGGCGAGGTGGTGTAGGCGGGGTAGCCGCGCCGCAGCAGCTCGGCCGCACGCTTGCCGGCACCCTCCTTGCCGCGCCGCAGCAACGCCAGAGCCTCCTCGGGCGTGAGGGCGTCGCTGATGTAGCGGAAGTCGATCTGGGCCACCAGCCACTCGGGATCCGCCTCGGCGAGCAGCTGCCACAGCGGCTTGCCCTCGCGCTTGGCTGCCAGGTCCCACACGGCGTTGACCAGGGCGCCGACGGCCATGTGCATCACGCCCTTCTCGGGGCCGAGCCAGCGCAGTTGGCTGTCGCCGACCAGGTCGCGGTACAGCGAGCCGGGGTCCTCGCAGAGCTCGGCGACCGAGCGGCCCACGACATGGTCGCGCAGCGCCTCGATGGCGGCCACCTGGACGTCGTTGCCGCGCCCGATGGTGAAGGTGAAGCCATGACCGTCGTGCTCACCGGTCGAGGTGCGCAGCACCAGGTAGGCGGCGGAGTAGTCGGGGTCGGGGTTCATCGCGTCGGAGCCGTCCAGCTCCCGCGACGTGGGGAAGCGGATGTCGTAGGTGTCGACGGCGACGATCCGCGCGGTGTCTGCGGACAATGGTCTGCCTTTCATGCGTTGTTCTTTCAGGCGTCGATGAAGGCCTGGCGCTGGGCGCCGAGGCCGTCGATGGACAGTTCCACCACGTCTCCCGCGCGCAGGTACGGCGTTCCGGGCAGACCGAGGGCCACACCGGCCGGTGTTCCGGTGTTGATGACGTCGCCGGGGCTCAGCACCATGTACTGGCTCAGGTACCGGACGAGGTACGGGACGTCGAAGATCATGTTCTTGGTGTTGCCGTCCTGCCGTGTCTCCCCGTTGACGGCCAGCCACAGGCCGAGCGACTGCGGATCGCCGACTTCGTCCGGCGTGACGAGCCACGGGCCGAGCGGGTTGAAGGTCTCGCAGGACTTGCCGAGGTCCCACTGGGCGGAGTACTCGAGCTGGAACTCCCGCTCCGAGACGTCGTTGCTGATCGCGTAGCCGGCGATGCACTCCATCGCAGCGGCCCGGTCCGCCAGGTAACGGGCCGTGCGGCCGATGACGACGGCCAGCTCGACCTCCCAGTCGGTCTTCACCGAGCCTCGCGGGATCAGCACCTGGTCATGCGCCCCGACCACCGTGGACGGATCCTTCATGAAGACCACCGGGCGCTCGGGGACAGCCGCTCCCGTCTCCTCGGCGTGGTCGCGGTAGTTGAGGCCCACGCAGACCACCTTGCCGGGGCGGGCGATCGGCGGGCCCACCCGGAGCCCGTCCCCGTCGAACACCGGCAGAGTGCCGTCTGCGAGGGCCTCGCGGACCCGGTCGATTCCGCCGGAGGCGAGGAACGGCCCGTCGATGTCCCTGGTCAGGCCCGAGAGCGCGAATGTACGGCCGTCGTCGGACCGGACGGCCGGAACCTCCTCGCCGGGTGCGCCGACACGCAACAGCTTCATGTCCTACCTTCTGTGGTTCCCGGGGCCATGTGGAAGACCTCTTCCATCTGCGTCCACCACTCCCCCTTGCGAGCGGAGGACAGCCGTATCTGGCACGGATCGGTCAGGCTCCACCACTCCTGGGTGACCGGATCCTCGGCGATCGATGCCATGTCCGCGGCGAAGTCCTCGCCGTGGTACTCGAAATACCCGAACAGCAATCCGTCGCTGTGGAAGATCGAGTAGTTCGTGATGTGGTGTGATCGGAGTGCGGCCAGTACACCCGTCCATGGCTCGGCGTGCAGCCGTTTGTACTCCTCGAGCTTCTCCGGGCGTACGCCGATCACCATGCCGAACCTGCGCACGTGGGTCACCCTCTCCGCCGGTTGTCGATCGCGTCCCGGTTCCAGTCGATGCCCAGTCTCGGGGTGTCGGGCGCGACCGCGTGGCCGTCCTCGATCCGCAACTGGCTGTGTGTGACGGCGCGGAGCTGCGGGATGTGCTCGACGTAGCGCCCGTTGGGGATTGCGGCGACCAGGCTCACATGCAGTTCCATCAGGAAGTGCGGACAGACGTCGACGTTGAAGCTCTCGGCGAGGTGCGCGACCTTCAGCCAGGGTGTGATGCCGCCGATCCGCGCCACGTCGACCTGCACGATGGCCGCCGCTTGCTGCTCGAGGTAGGCGCGGAACTGCGCCATCGAGTAGAGGGACTCACCGACCGCGACGGGAATCACCGTCGACCGCGCCAGGGCGACGTGGCCGGCCACGTCGTCGGCCGGCAACGGCTCCTCGAACCAGGCGAGACCGAGCGGCTCGAACGCTGCTGCCCGCCGCCGCGCCTCGGCGTACGTCATCGACTGGTTGGCGTCGACCATGATGTCCATGCCCGGACCCACGGCGTCGCGGATTGCGTGCAGACGCTCGACGTCCTGCTCGATGCGGTCCTTGCCGATCTTGAGCTTCACGCCGGGCCAGCCTGCGGCCTGCGAGGCGACGGCTCCGCGTACCAGCTCGTCGGTCGACAGGTGCAGCCATCCACCCTCGGTGTCGTAGAGCGGCACGCGCCGGCGGAACCCTCCTGCCAGCCGCCACAGTGGTTCGCCGGCGCGCTTGCACCGCAGATCCCACAGGGCTGTGTCGACCGCAGCCAGCGCCAGCGACGTGATCGCGCCGACCGTGGTCGCCCTCGTCGACGCGAACAGATCGGCCCAGATGCGCTCGACGAGGGCGGCGTCGGCACCGACCAGCCGTGGCAGCAAGTGCTCGCGGAGCATGGCGAGTACGGACATCCCGCCGGTTCCGATGGTGTACGAGTAGCCGGTGCCGGTGTTGCCGTCGTCCGTCGTCACTTCGACGAAGACGGTCTCCTGCCTCAGGAACGACTGGACCGCGTCCGTGCGGAGTCGTTCCACTTCGATGTCGACCAGGTAGGCGGTCGCGTCGACGATTTTGGTCATGCCTTGATCCCTGGGTTGGCTGGTGGCGGGCGGTGCGGACGGCCCGCCCGCCACCAGTCGTCGTCACGTGCTGTTACCGGGCTCCCTTGAGGCGCACTCCGATGGTTCGCAGGAGCTGCTGTTCGGCCCAGGGAATGGTGCCGTCCGGCTTGGGACCCACGTTGAGCAGGAGGTTGCTGCCACTGGCCCAGGCCCGCTCGATGATCGCGAGCAGTTCCTCCGCGGTCCGGTAAGCATGGTCGGTGGGGACGTAACACCACGTCTTGTTCATGGTCAGGCAGGTCTCCTTGGGACCGTCCAGCACCGTGGTGGTGTTGAAGCCCGCCGTGTTCTCACCGGGGAGGTCGTTCTCGAAGCCCTGGACGTCCTCACCGGGCGGCAGCGGCACCGACTTGCGGTTGTTGAGGACCACCGCGTCGGGCTGCAGACGGTGGACCATGTCGTACAGCTCCGTGTAGCCGAATTCACCGCCGGGGGCGAACCAGTCCGCTTGGTCGCGGGCCCAGCGGGAACGCGGCCAGTCGCCGTCGAACCAGACCTGGGCGAGGTCGCCGTACTGGGTGCACAGCTCCTCGACCTGGCCGTGGAGGAAGCCGACGTAGTCGTCCCAGGCGAGCTTGGACTCGTGGCGGAAGCGGAAGGCCGGGTGGTGCCAGTCGACCAGCGAGACGTAGGCCCCGAGCTTCATGTCCCGCTTCGCGCAGGCCTCGGCGAGTTCGGCGATGGGGTCCCGGCCGAAGGGGGTGTTGGTGACCTTGTAGTCGGACAGCGCGGTGTCGTACATCGAGAACCCGTCGTGGTGGCGGGTGGTGACGGTGATGTAGCGCTGTCCGGCGGCCTGTGCCAGATCGGCCCAGGTGTCGGCGTCGAAGTGCGCGGCCTCGAAACGACCGACGAGCTGCTCGTAGTCCTCCACCGACGTTCTCGCTTCGAACATGTTCCATTCGCCCTGGCCGTGCAGGGCGTACAGCCCCCAGTGGACGAACATGCCGAACTTCGCGTCGCGGTACCAGGCCAGGCCCTCGGGTGAGACCTGTCGTGCTGTCATCATCCTTCTTCTTCCGTGTCGCTCGCGGAACGGCGCTGGAGTCAGGCCGTCTTCTGGTAGAGGCGGATCAGGTACGGGAGAACGCGGTCGGTGAGGGCGGTGGCCAGAGCCGGGTCGACCTGCTTGCCGGACAGCCCGGACACCTGGTCGCGCATCGACTCCAGGAGGGCCGTCGCGCCGGCGTAGTCGCCGTGCTGCACCCGGTCGACGACGACCTGGCTGGACTGAGGAAGCGCCTGCGCCGCCCCGTCGGTGATGGTTCCGTCCTTGGCGGCGGCGACGAGGGCCTTGTGCAGCATCGCGGCGTCCGTGGGGGCGTGGGTGGACCGGCTCAGGGTGATGGTCACCGGCCCCGGGACGGTGTCGCCGTGCATGGTGAGCTGGCCCCCGTTGCCACCACCGGCGAAGGAGTACCGGGCGCCCTCGGCGCTGACCGTGAAGGGGACCCAGTCGTGCACGTGGATCGTGCGGCCCTGGATGTGGTCGACGCGCATCGCCCAGCCGCGGCCGTCGCCCAGGGTGATGCGCAGCCAGGTCCCGTCGAGCGAGCCGTCCTGCGGCAGGTCGCCGTCGACGGTGATGGTGTCGGGCTGGTCGGTCACCGGGCCTGGAGCGCCGGTGCCGGCGCTGGTGGTGGCGACGGCGTGGACGGTCAGGTCGGCCGGCGCGTCGAGGATGTACCCGCGGGTCCGCACGCTGCCGTTGCCGTAGGCGTATCCCCACTGCACGGCCCCGGTGGCCTTGTCGATGCGGGCGACGGCGACGTGGCCGCTGAAGGTGACGCCCTGGACGGTGCGGGGCTTGTCGTCGTTGCTGAGGTAGACCAGGTCGGTGAAGCTGCCGCCGTCGACGACGGCGGTGGTGGTCTGCGGGTCGCCGTCGGGCGCGGGCAGCCACTGGACGCCGTTCACCAGCGGCTGCTGGTTCTTGCGCCAGGTCTCGTACACCGCGCCGTAGAGCGTGGTCTGGTCGGGGTCGACCTGCCGCAGGCGCTGGAAGTGCCAGTTGGGGAAGTCGTCCTTCCTGGCCGCGTCCTGAAGGGTGCGCCGGTTGGTCGGGATCTTGGAGAAGATGAGCTGGTCGCCGGACTGGCCGTTGATGTAGGCGCGCACCGAGCTGCCGGTGTCCTTGCCGGTCCAGGTGAAGTTCATGTCCCGCTCGCCGTCGGCGGTCTGGGGGTCGCGCATGAGGGTGCGGTAGTCGGGCAGGCCGACGTTCCGGCCGGTGGCGGTCAGGTAGTCCTGCACGGTACCGGTGTGCGGGGTCAGGTCCGTGGACGCGGTCAGGGTGTCGCTCTCCTGCTCGGAGGCGCGCAGGAAGTCCCGGTGGGCCTGTCCGCCCTTGAGGGTGCTGAGGTCGACGGCGTA
The DNA here is from genome assembly GCF_040680215.1 of Streptomyces sp. NPDC052107. NCBI lineage: Bacteria > Bacillati > Actinomycetota > Actinomycetes > Kitasatosporales > Streptomycetaceae > Streptomyces > Streptomyces sp. NPDC052107. The sequence continues at coordinate 40,655 of NZ_JBFAWG010000037.1, read as the reverse complement.
CGAGCGGTTGCCGGCGAGCTGGACGAGCATGACCAGGCGGCGCTTGGTGGTGGTGCCGTTCCCTGCCGGGCCGGGGTCGCTCGCCTCGACGAACTGGACCTTGCCTCCGCTCGCCGTGCCCGGGTCGTAGCCGAGGACGGCGGCACGGGTCGGCAGGCCGCCCTGCTGGGCATAGTCGGTGTTGTCCTTGGACCAGACGAAGGGCACGTTGTGGCCGACGGCGTCCATCTGGAAGTAGCGGTAGCCGGACGGGTTGTGCGCGTAGCCGACGTCGGGCACCGCCTCGACGCCCGCTCCCCAGAGCATCATGTCGAGGTCGCCCGCGTGCTGGTGGCCGGACGCGTAGGGCGGTCCCTGCTCGATCTGCGGGGCGTTGAGGTGGATCTGGGTGGCGTCGGTGGTGTCGCCTTGGGTGAGGGCGTAGTGGCCGTAGTCGTAGAGCTCGATGTTGTGCAGGTCGGCGGCCTGGATCGGGCTGTCCGCGGTGAAGGTGGAGAGGTTGTCGGGACCGACCCAGGTGTCGTTGAGCGGCACCAGCTGCCCGTTGGGCAGGTGCATCGCCGCGTCGACCTTGTCGGCCTGGGCGATCAGCGGGTAGCGCAGTGAACCGAGGTCGGAGTGGTCCAGCTTCAGCCCGTAGGTGGAATCGGTGTAGCCGGCCGGGTCGGTGAAGTTGTCCTTCAGCATCTGGAAGGCCTGCTTGGCGAGCCCGGTGACCTGGTCCTGGTAGGAGATGGTCGCCTCCTTCCACAGGCCCGTCGCGTAGAAGGACTCGCCGGTGTACACGTGGTCCATGGCCGGGACGAAGAGCCGGATCATGTCGGGGTCGTTGAGCACGCAGGCGGTGCCCATGACTTGCGCGATGCCGTAGGGATCGATGTTGTCCGAGTCGGAGTGGTAGAGGTTGTACTGGTTGATCACCGCCTGGCGGAACCAGTCCTCGACCTCGGAGCGGACGTCGACTCCTGTGTCAGCCGCGAGGGCTGCCCACTGTCCTGAGTGGTAGAGCAGGTCGTAGGCGTAGACCGCGTCGATGGGCACCGTTTTCTGCGGTCCGAAGCCAGCTGTCCCGGGATTCGCGAAGTACGGCACGGACGGGTAGCTCTCGGTGAACTGGCGGAGGATCAGGATGGCGGCGCGGGCGTAGTGTTCGTCGCCGTTCTCCTTGTAGAGGTCGGCCAGTCGACGCGCGTCCTGTTCGATGGCCGGGTGATCGGTGAGGCCCTTCCGGGAGGCTGCGGCGGTGCGGGCGGCTGCCGTCAGATCGCTGTCGGACATGGCGAGCAGCGGTGCGACGGCTTGCTGCTTGTCGGCGTCGGACTGGTCGGCGATGCTGGTCCACTGACCACCGCCGAACATGTTCCGCGGGTTCTTGACCGGGTGCTGCACGTCGGCACTGGAGTAGCGGCCGAGCCCGGCGGTGGTGAGGCCGGTCTCCACGGTGCCGGGGGTGAACCAGGCGGTGCCGGGGCCCGAGAAGTACAGCTCGACGCGAAGGGCGTCGGTACCGGCAGGGGTGCGCAGGAAGGCGGCGTCGCCGGTGAAGGTCGTCGCGGAACTCCGCCCGGATCCGGAGGTGGTGAGGTCTGCGCCGTTGCTCTGGAGGGGAGTACCGGCGTGCAGCGGCGTCACTTTGATCGTGGCGCTGGTGCCCGTGCCACCGCCGACGATCTTCACCGTGGTCCGTACGGCGTAGTCCGCGCCCGGACGCGCGGGGAAGTCCTTCCAGAGCGAGCCCTGGCTCCCGCTCGCGGCCTGGATGCGCAGAGTGGGCCGGCCGTCCTGGGTGACGGTGGTGTCCTGAGTGAAGTCGGGAGCCTGGGCGGTGTAGGCGCGCTCCTGCCAGCCGTCGATGCTCTGGCCCAGGTCCCGCGTGGCGTCCTGGACTCCGGCGAGGTCGTCCAGATACATGGTGCCGGTGGTGCCCGGCACACCGGTCTGGGTGACACGGACGCTGGTGGTCTGCGTCCAGCCCGAGCCCGTGGGGGCGATCGGCTGCTGGGCGGCGACCTGCTTGCCGTCGAGCCAGGCGTCAAAAGTGCCCGTGGTGTTGTTCACCACGGCCTTCACCGGGTACCAGCGGCCCGAGGTGTACGTCGTGGAGCCGGGGACGCCGCCGACGGTGAGAGTGCCGGACCTGGTGAAGGTGAGGAGGTTCTGGTACAGCGTGCCGTACGTGCCCTGGCCGCTCACCAGGAACACGCTGCGGTCGTGCGTGGTGTCATCGAAGTACACCCTGGCGGTCAGTGTCAGCGTGCCGGTCCAGCTGCCGTAGCGCTGGAAGGACTCGGTGGCGGTGGTGGCGGAGGTGAACCGCAGCGCCTTCCCGGAGCCGTCGGGGTCGGCGGCGATCGCAATGGCGTCCGGGCTGGTGGCCGTGGTGTTGAAACCGCCGAGGGTGCCGTCTTCGAACGTCACGTTGAACATGGAGGTCGCGGCATGGGCCGGTGTGGCAAGCATGGGTGCCGTGATGCCCAGGGTGACGGCCGTGGACAACGCGATGCCGGCGAGGGTTCTGCGCTTCATCGGTACCTTGATTTCCGCCGCTGTCCTGCCCAGCGGCCGGGATGAGGGGAAGTTTCGACGGGCAAGGGAAGGGCTCATCGGCCTTCGGGGGACAGGCGGGCCTGGACGGGGCGGCCGTCGACGGTGTCGAACTCGATGAGGGTCGAGTCGCCGTGCGGGTACGTGTGGCATGGCTGATCGCCGTCCGAGGCCCGCCAATGGCCGGCGACGGTGATGCGCAGCCGGTGCGGACGGCTGGGACGGTTCAGCCACGGCCGGGAGAAGGCGGTGTAGTGGCCGACGTAGGTGTCGCCCTGGTACTGCTCCTGGTCGATGCCTTCGTACAGCCGCAGGTCGGGGTCGCACACCGCGACGATCAGGTCCTCGTCATCGGCCCGGACCAGCAGCAGGGAGGGGGTGTCGACCTCGCGGACCGGGCCGGTAGTCAGGTCGCGGGTGGCCTCGAAGACCGCGTAGCCGGTGATGCCGGTGGCCCGGTCGGTCACGACGTGGGCGACGGTGTCGGCGCGTGCCACGGTGCAGGGGGCCGTGTCCGGGTCGGCCATGGCCCTGGTGAAGGCGGCCATCGAGTCGGCGGTGGCGTCCACCAGCATGGCGTACTGGTAGCCGGCGCCGTCGGGTGCGGTTCCGTGCCGGATCCAGGCGGTGGCGAAGTCGCCGGTGGTCGGCTGGTCGGTGCCCTGGTCGCGAGAGGACTGGGTCGAGCGGCACAGGCCGATCCGCTGACCGGCGGGCAGGTAGTAGCCGATGCCCTTGTCGTCGAGCAGCCACCGAGGTTCGGTGAGGCGGATGTCGGGCCGCTCGTAGGGGAAGGTGGTGACGGGCACGGCTCCGTCCACGTAGGTGGGTGCCGTCCGGTCGCTCAGGTGGGTCTGGAAGAGGGTGGTCTCGGTCTCGTTCACGTGGTCGGTGTTCTCGATGCCGCTGCCGACGGCGATGATCCGGTCGTCGAAACAGAACACCGACTTCAGGGCCCGGTGCGAACCGTCGTACTTAGGGTGTTCGTGCAGTCTCATCGCGAACATCCCGTGTCGGCCGTCGATGGTGTGGCCGCCGGCGAAGGGCGAGTCGGTGAGGAGCATCTCCTCTATGGCGCCGGTGAGATCGGCCTTCAACCGAGGCAGCGGCACGTTGATGGCGGTGGTGCCGGGCCAGCGCTTCCAGTCCCAGCCGTTCTGGCTGAAGCCGCTCGCCGCGTTGGTCACCGGGTTGCCGCGGCCCAGGACCTGGATCTGCCCGTAGGTGGAGTATCTGCCGTACCAGTTGGCTCCGTCGTAGGTCTCGGTGGACCACAGATACCGATTGTGTCCGCGCACGGTCAGCAGCCAGTCGTGGCGCCGGTGCAGCGACAGCGCGGCGTAGTTGAGCGTCCAGTTGCCGTTCGGGGCGCGCTCCGCGGTGAAACCGCTGGCCTGGAGCCGCTCCAGGAGCTGCTGCCGCACCGCGGTCGGCTGGGCGGACAGCAGCCGCAGGAACGCCGCCGCGAGCTCCGGATCGATGTCGGACGAGCGGTCCGGGGTTCCGGCCAGGGCGGCCCACAGGTAGGGCGTGACCGACAGACCGGTGTCTCCGGTGGGATGGCGTCCCGCGAGGGCGAGCGGCCAGTTGGTGGTGTCCGCGTACGTGCGCATGGTCAGCAGGGCGCGCTTGAGTGATTCGTGTGCCGGCTGGGAGATCCGGAAGACACCGCCGCTGAGGACGTACACGATCGGGGTCAGACCGGTGAAGCCGTCCCGGGCGTAGTCCGGGTAGAACCCGACGTGGTGGTAGGAGCTGCCGTCCGGCTTGATGCCGTCCTGGATTCCGGCGCTGGGCAGCAGCGCCTGGTTCAGCCAGTCGCGCAGGGCGTGCAGGTAGGCCACCTGCTCGGCCTCGGTGTCCAGGAGGAGAACCGCGGCGAGCATTCCGCGCACCGTGGTGTTGAAGATGTCCATGGTGCCGCCGTGGGCCTGGCGGTCGCCCGAGTCCCGGAAGATCCGGCCGAGCCCGCAGAACCAGGTCACATCGGCGCGCACGGCCGCCAGCAGGCCCGCTTCGCGGAGCACGTCACGCATGAGGTGGACGGAGTCGTAGAGGCCGCGTCCGTCGTAGCCGAAGTGGTGGATGGTGCCCTGGCAGCTGCCGTGCTGCCATCCCTGGTCCCGCAGGTGGACGATCATGCGCAGGTACAGCTCGGCCAGCGCCGGCCGGTCGGCGGCTGCGGCGGCGCTGTATGCCTGCGCCACCTGTTTCATCAGGTCGGTGTAGGAGCGCAGGGTCGCGGCGCCGACGAAAGCCTTGAGATCGGCCGCGATCGCCGCCGGGTAGACCGCCCCCTGGTACGACACGATCGGCCGGCCCCCGCCGGTGGACCCGCGGGCCGGCACGCCCAGGGCGTCGACCTTGGCCGCCAGCACCGTCGCTGACGGCTGTGGTGGCGCCGGCTGGTTCATCACGTTGATCGGTGCGGTCAGGTAGTCGTCGTGGTAGCGGGCAACGAGTGCGCGCAGGGACTCCAGCTCGGCCGGCGACGGTGCCGGTGTGCTGAGCGAATGATCGTCCAGCAGCTGGTCGAAGAGGTAGAGCGCCTGCCAGTGCGCGTTGTCCCAGTCGTCGTTCTCCAGCGCCACGAAGGGCACCTGGACGTCCCTGGTGGGCTGATCCGGTCGCAGGTCCGTGTTGAGCACCAGCTGGTCCACGTACAAGGTGCCGGCCCGGCGCGGCGCGATCAGGCGCACTGTGTCCATGCCGGGGTGTGGGTGGCCTTCGAGGTCGTAGCCGTAGCGCACCCACGCGGTGCGCCAGCCGGCGAAGTCGAGCCGGAAGTCGAACCAGGCGTCGGCACGTCCGCCCTCGCCGAACTCGAAGCGCACCACGTCGTCGACCGGCTCCTCGTTGTACAGCCACACCGAGAACGTGTCGACGACGCCCTGCCAGCACTGGTCCGCGCCCGGTAGGTGCCCGGGGCGGTACTCATCGGGAGTGAACCCGAGATCGGCCTGGATGGTGACCGCGGATCCCGGGGTGTGGTCCCACCGCAGTGAGTGAGTTCCGCAGATCGCGGCCCGGTCGCTGATGCTCAGAGTCGACCCGCTGCCGGCCTTTACTTGGTCGGGAACATGCGTCTCGAAGAGGAAGGCGGGGGGCTGGAGGGCGAGGGCACGCTGCTCCAGGTCGGCACCATCGGGGCTTGCCGACGCGAGCGTGGCGGCTGTCGCACGGTGTCCTGGCGCCAGGGCCAGCGTTCCCGCGGCCAGCAGAGCGCCTGACAGGGCGGCGCGACGACTGAGCCGATGGGAAGTTCCCGGCATGGTGTCCTCCTCGGGCTGCGTGCATGCGATGAGAGACCCCCGGAGCCGCCGGATGTCTCGAAGTGATCGCACTCAACGCAGTACAGAGAGAAGGAATCAAGGTGTAATTCACTGTCGCGGATTTCGACTCCTCCGTTATTCCGCCGAGACTCTCATGACATCGGACCGAGACATGGCGTACAGAGCAGGCGAGAACGAGTCGGGATTCACAGGAATCCTTCTTGAATCATTTCTTTGCAACCAAGTAGACCTTCGGTTCACCGCTCACCATTGGGAGGAAACCAGCCATGAAGAGATCTCGCACGCTCCGTCTCGTCACCGCCTGCACGCTCGGTGCCATCACCCTCACGACCGCGGGCTGCAGTGGCGGCTCGGGCGGCACGGGCGGCTCGGCAGGTGCCCGGGAGCTCACCTACTGGTCGATGTGGAAGGAGGGCGAGCCGGCACAGATCGCGCTGCAGGCATCGATCGACCAGTTCACCAAGAGGACAGGAATCAAGGTCAACGTGCAGTGGCAGGGGCGCGACGTCCTCACCAAGCTGCAGCCCACGCTGACCGGTCATCCCGCCGCCGACGTGTTCGACCGCAACCTCGCGCAGGTGAAGTCGATGATGGTTCCGACCGGTACGGCCAGCGACCTGAGCGGGCTGCTGGGCAGCAAGATTCCCGGCGAGCAGGCCACGATCGCGGACGTCGTACCGCCGGCCTACCGTACCCTCGGCCAGGCGAACGGGAAGCAGGTCATCCTGCCCTACAACGTCGTGGCGACAAGCATCTGGTACAACGCCGCACGCTTCCCCAAGCTGTCCTCTGCCGCTCCCACGACGTGGTCCGCCTTCCAGAAACTCCTGGACAAGCAGAAGGCTGCCGGAAAGGCCCCCCTCGCTCTCGACGCGGACATCCCGGACTACAACGCCTACTGGTACACGAGCCTGGTGGTCAGTCGTCTCGGTGCCGGCTCCTTCCACAAGGCGGCCGGTGACAAGACCGGTGCCACCTGGGACCAGCCCGGGTACCTCCAGACCGCGCAGCAGGTGGAGAAGCTCGCCAAGGGCGGCTACTTCGCCGAGGGTTACAAGGCCAGCAAGTTCCCCGCCATCCAGCAGAAGTGGGCGGCCAACAAGGCGGACTTCATCATCATGGGGTCGTGGCTGCCCAGCGAGGCCGCTTCTTACGCAGCGAACGGTTTCAAGTACGCCAGCTTCCCCATTCCGGGCACCGGCTCGGCGCCTTCCCCGGTGCCTGCCACCTGCTACGGCTGGGTCGTGCCCAGCAAGGCGCAGCACAAGAGCGAAGCCGAGAAGTTCATCAGCTTCATGTACGGCAAGCAGCAGATGCAGGCCCTCGCCGACAAGACCAGCACCATCTCCGCCCGGCAGGACGTCGAGCCGGTGCCCGCTGTCGCCGGCGCCGCCGCCTCGCTCAAGGCCAACGGCACCTACGAGACCGCTGACGCCGTCAATGAAGACTACGCGGAGTGGTGGACGAAGGTCTTCGAGCCGCTGGACGACAAGCTGATCACCGGCGGTATCAACGCCTCGTCGTTCATCTCCCAGCTCAAGTCGCAGTCGGTCGACTACTGGAAGCGGGCGCAGTGATGGCCCTCGTCGCCTCCAAGTCCACGGCGGACCCGGTCGACACCGGTGTCCGCCGGGCCGCCGCCCCCACGGCGAACCACAGCGCGAACCCGTTCCGCAGGCAGCAGCGGCGCCTCTACCTCCCCTTCACCCTGCCCGCGCTCGCCCTGTACCTGGCCTTCCTGATCGCGCCGGTGATCGGCACGTTCTGGATCAGCCTGCACAAGTGGCCCGGCGCCGGCCCCATGGAGTGGAGGGGGCTGCGGAACTACCGGTATCTCTTCGAAGACCCGGTGTTCATGCAATCCTTCCGCAACACCCTGGTGCTGTTGTTCGGCGCGGGCGCGGTGACGTTCGCCGTGAGCTTCGGGCTCACCATGCTGTTGCGCGACATCGCCGGCAAGCGCGCGGCCCGCTCGGTGATCTTCTTCCCCAACATCGTGCCGGCACTGGTGCTGTCCATCCTGTGGGGTTTCCTCTTCCAGTCCGACGGGCTGGTGAACAAGGTGCTCGGCCTGGTCGGCGTGCACCATCCGCCGGCCTGGCTGGCCCAGAACCACCTCTACTCGATGATCCTCCTCGGTCTGGTGTGGACCAGCACCGGCTTCTACACCACGATCATCATGGCGGCAGTGGACCGCATCCCGCCCTATCTGTACGAGGACAGCACACTCGCCGGCGCGAACGCCTGGCAGCGCTTCCGTCACATCACGCTCCCGCTGTCCTGGGACGTCATAGGAATCTGCGCCGTGCTGTGGACCATCAACTCGATCAAGACCTTCGAGTTCATCCTGGCGATGGCAGGCTCCGTCGGTAGCCTGCCCCCGACCCAGACCTGGACCGTCTCCTTGTACGCGTACGCCAGCGCGTTCCACGCCAATGGCGTGCCCAACTACGGCGTCGCCGCTGCCGACTCCATCGTCACTCTGGCCCTCGTGGCCGTCCTCGTCGTCCTGATCCGTCGCCTCATGCGCCGCGACGTCATCGAGTTCTGAGGGACCCCGAACCGTGAGCACCATGACTGCCCTCCGCAAGCTGCGCCGCGGCCCAGCCACCACCGGCCCGTTCCAGCGCTTCCTCGCATCACCACTGGTCTGGCTACTCGTCGCCTTCAACGTGGGCGTCCTCGTCTGGATTCTGCTGTCCTCGACGAAGACGACCCGCGAGCTGATCGCCGCACCGTGGGCGCTGCCCCACACAATCCACTGGGACAACTACGCCCGGGCCTGGTCGGCCGGGAACTTCGGCCCGGCGGCGATAAACTCGGTGGTTCTGGTCACAGCCACGGCGGCTGCCACCATCGCGCTCGCCGCACCGGCGGGCTACGCCCTCAGCCGTCTCGGTGCCCGCAGCGCAAGTCCGATGACCTCCTTCTTCGCCATCGGACTGGGCGTTCCGGCCCAGGCGATCTTCCTGCCGCTCTACGCGGTGATGTCCCAACTCGGCCTGGTCGACAGCCTGTGGGGGCTGTGGCTGCTCTACACAGCGACGTCCATGCCGTTCGCGGTCTTCTTCCTCACCGGCTTCTTCCGGTCCCTGCCGGCAGAACTGGAGGAGGCCGCGGCCCTCGACGGCGCGACCTCCTGGTACACCTTCTGGCGGATCATGCTGCCCCTCGCCCGCTCGGGAATCATCACCCTCGTCCTGCTCAACGTCATCGGGCACTGGGGAGAGACCTTCTTCGCCCTGGTCTTCATCCAGACCCAGAGTCTCCAGACACTGCCGTTGGCCATGCTCGGGTTCATCCAGCAGATGCAGTACAGCGGCGCCGACTGGGGCGGGATGTTCGCGGGCATCGCCATCGTCGTCCTGCCGCTGGTCGCGCTCTACGTCTGGCTCGGCCGCCGGATCATCGAAGGCATGACGCTGGGCTCGGGCAAGTAACCGGAGGTACACAAGGCGCCCGCCGGGGCTGTCCGCCTCCTCCACACGTCCGTACGCGGCTGTCCCGGCGGGCCGTGAGCCGCCGTACCGAAAGGTTTCGTCTCCCTGTGTCTCCCCGTCTGACGGCGCTCCTCGCCATGAATTCTTCCGTGGCAGCGCTGGTCCTTCCTCCCGACCTCCTGGAGCGGCTGCGTGCCACAGCGGAGGTCGACGACGTCATCGTGCATGATTTCGCTGATCCAGAGGCACGACGGGCCCTCGCCCGAACCGACGTCCTGATCTCAGGCTGGGGGTGCCCGAAGGTGGACGCGACGGTGCTGGCCGACGCCCCGAGACTCAAGGCGGTGATCCATGCGGCCGGTTCGGTCAAGGGCCATCTGGCGCCCGAGGTCTGGGATCGAGGCGTCATGGTCTCCTCGGCAGCCGAGGCGAACGCCGCTCCCGTAGCACAGTACGCGCTGAGCGCCATCCATCTTGCCGGCAAGCGCGCGTTCCGCCTCGCCAGTGCCTACCGCGGCGGCGACCACCAGGACCCGACGACCGCGCCCGACATCGGAAACCACGGGCGCACCATCGGGATCGTCGGCGCCTCCCGGACCGGCCGCCTGGTCCTGCGGGGACTTGCCGGGACCGGTCGCCGACTGCTGGTCAGCGACCCCTTCATCACTGCCGACGCCGCCACGCAACTCGGCGCCGAGCCGGTCGACTTGGACACCCTGCTCCGTGAGAGCGACATCGTCTCGCTGCACGCGCCTCTGCTGCGGGAGACCCGCAGCCTTCTGAACGACCGCAGACTGTCGCTCCTCCGTGACGGTGCCGTGCTCATCAACACGGCACGCGGGGCTCTCATAGACACCGAGGCGCTGACCCGTCACTGCGCCGACGGCCGTATTGACGCGGTGCTCGACGTCACCGAGCCGGAACCGCTGCCGGCCGGTCATCCCCTGCTCAGCATGGGCAACGTGCTCGTCACTCCGCACCTTGCAGGAGCCATGGGCACCGAGATCCGGCTGCTCGGAGAATTCGCGGTCGCAGAAGTCGAGCGCCTCGCGCGCCAGGTGCCGCTCGCCGGCCATGTCGGCGCCACGGATCTGCACCGGATCGCCTGAGACTGCTTAACCCCCTGCCGCCTGGCGGTGATCTCGTACTTCACGACGTGCGAAGATCACCGCCAGACCCATGTGCAGGGTCACTCAGCCCTGCACATGGCTCACGGCTCGGACGTCTGCTCCGCCGCACGAGCGCCGGACGATCAGGCGTGGACGCAGATGCAGCTGATGGACGGGCAGCGCGTCACCGCATTCCATGCGCTGCAGGAGCGCCTGTGCGGCGAGCTGCCCCAACCGGAACTTCGGCGGGGACACCGCCGTGAGTGGCACTTCGGCGACATCGGCGAACTCGTTGTCATAGGAGATGATCGCCAGGTCGTCCGGCACCCGCACTCCTGCGCGCCTGGCCGCACCCAGCAGCAAGGACGCTTCCCGGTCTCCGAAACAGAGGACAGCTGTGACGCCGTCCTTTCTGAACGCAGACAGGGCAGTGTCCGCCTGATCCGCGTCCCAGGCCCTCATCCGGTACTCCTGGCGCATGACAGGCGGAAGCCCGAAGTCCGCAAGAGCCCGCTCATATCCGGACGCGATCGGTGCCGCCGTAGGACCGTCCGTGCGAAGCCCGAGTCCGATCCGTCGATGGCCGAGATCACGCAGATGCCGTACGGCATCCCAGGCGCCACCTTCGTGATCGGTGCACACGTGCTCGGTGTCGTCGCCAGGACCTACCTGGGCGAGCCGACGTTCGACCAGGACCACCGGTACCGGGAGCGCCTGGAGCTGAGCGGTCCGGGCCCGCGGGTCGTCCAACTCGTGCAGGGAGGGAACCAGCAGCAGGCCGTGCACGCCCGCTTGGAGCAAATGCCCGATCGCTGCGTCTTCGGCCTGCGGGTCGTAATGCGAGGAGGCCAGTACCAGCCGGGCATGCGACTCGGAAAGTGCCTGTTCAATGCCCTTCAGAACCCGCGGGTAATAGAGCGCCGTATCCGGCACGAGGACGCCGACCACCCGCTGATCCGGTCCATGGGCCGCGACCTCCTTGGTCACGAAGGTCCCGGCACCCTGGCGACGGACGACCAGGCCCTCCTCTGCCAGTTCCTCGTACGCCCGCCGCACTGTCGTCAGGGACAAGGCCATCTCGGCGGCCAGCGCCTGTTCGGTCGGCAGCTTGGCTCCTGGCGGCCAGGTGCCGTCGATGATGGACCGCCGCAGTTCCGCCGCCAGATGGCGAAATTTGAGCTCACGGGAGTTCTGGGGCCGTCGCATCGCACTCTGTGTGCCGCCCCCTGTCGCCTGCCCGTCTGGCTGTATTCCTTCCATCGGTCTCCCTCAAGTGATCCGCCCATCATCACTTCTCAAGGGAGAGGAATAAAGGATGACTACGATTACGTCTTGGCTACCATCCCCTGGCGCCGTTGCTTCGTATGGTCGGGAGCGGAGCAGGGATGACCACGATGGGTATGCGGTCGAAGACCAGGAACCTGCCGGCCCGACATCGGGGCCTCCCCCCATGATGGTGGACACGCTTCATGGTCGTGTCCCGCGTCGTGGTGTGCGCTTGGCGTCTCACCAACGCCCCTATAACAGGGGGACGCTGGACACCGTCCTGACCAGGTTGAAGACCTCTCGGGCCGCATTGGCGTGCCGGTCGCCGCCATGGTTGAGCCGACGCGAACTCCGACGGCCGGAGGAGTACTCGATGGGGCTGACTCCGCACAGGGCGGCAAAGGACGCCTCGGTATTCAGCCGCTCGGGGTTGTCTCCCATGGTGATCAGGAGAATGACGGCGCTGTCCGAGCCGATGCCCACCGGTATGAGCAGCTGCGGGGCGCGGGCTTCGACGAGCCGGGTCAGGCGCCGGTTCAGCTCATCGATCTGCCCGGTCAGCTGCTCGATACGCTGGGCCAGCAGGCTCAGGGTGATGTGGGTGGCCTGGGCCACGGCGTCCTCGTCGCCGCCTCCGTCGTGGAGGCTGAGGCGCGCGCGGGTGCGGAACAGTTCGCGGTTGCCCAGGCTGGACGGTCGTTCCCGCAGGGCCGGGTCGGCTATGACCAGGACAGCTTTGAGCTGGTTGATCGCCTGGGTGCGAGCCTTGACCGCGGAGTCTTTGGCGAGTTTGAACATCCGGGCGCTGTGCACCAGGCCATCGCTGGTTTTTACCCGAGCCCGGGTGCGACCACTGAGCAGGGCCCGCGCGGCTGCCTGCGCATCGAGCGGGTCCGACTTCCCCAGCAGACGGCGCGCTGTGCGGTCGGGCCGGTTCACTTCGTACACCTGGACACGCTGAGCCAGCAGGTAGCGGGACAGGCCCGCACCGAAGGTGCCGGTGCCCTCCACACCGGCCCGGCGCACCGTCCCCAGCTAGCGGGCCCAGACGAGCAGCCGACGGTAGCCGGACGCCGCTCCGCATCGGCCGTAGCACACGGGTCGTCACCACGTCCCTGCTTGGGGTACTCGACAGCGGCGAGGTCAAGTACAACGGAGGCCGCACAGGATGCTGCGCTGCAGGCCCTCTTGGCCACCCACACGAAGAGGCCCCGCCGGACAACCGGCGGGGCCTCTTCGTGTCACAGGCGAGTCACCAACCCCATAGACGCCCTCCCACCCAACGGTCCCAAACTGGACATAGGTGTCCGCATTGGACTGGCTGGACGCCCTAAGACGGCTTTGCCTACCTGTGCCATGTGGTACCCAGTGAGGGACCCAAGATCAGGACGGGAGCCTCTTCTGGCCCGTCAAAGCGGTCTTGCAGGGTGTTCGACGGTGTCTCACTCACGCCTCAGACCCTCTCACGTATCACGGACGCCCCTATAACGGGGACGCTGGATACCGTCCTGACCAGGTTGAAGACCTCTCGGGCGGCATATCGCTTGAGGCATCGGATGATCTCACGTCGGGTCTTGCCCTCCTGAGTGCGGCGTTCGTAGTACGCCTGAGCACTGGGGTCGAAGCGCAGGCGGGTGAACACGATGCGGTGAAGAGCGGCGTTGGCCTGCCGGTCGCCGCCATGGTTGAGCCGACGCGAGCTCCGACGGCCCGAGGAGTACTCGATGGGACTGACTCCGCACAGCGCGGCGAAGGACGCCTCGGTGCTCAGCCGCCCGGGGTTGTCTCCCATGGTGATCAGGAGAATGACGGCGCTGTCCGGGCCGATGCCCACCGGTATGAGCAGCTGCGGGGCGTGGCGTTCGACGAGCCGGGTCAGGCGCTGATTCAGCTCATCGATCTGCCCGGTGTGCTGCTCGATGCGCTGGGCCAGCAGGCTCAGGGTGATGCGGGTGGCCTGGGCCACGGCGTCCTCATCGCCCCCGCCGTCTTCGCCGCCGAGCGGGCTGAGACGCGCGCAGGTGCGGAACAGCTCGCGGTTGCCCAGGCGGGACAGTCGTTCCCGCAGAGCGGGGTCGGCGATGACCAGGACAGCCTTGAGCTGGTTGATCGCCTGGGTGCGAGTCTTGACCGCGGAGTCCTTGGCGAGTTTGAACATCCGGGCGCTGTGCACCGGACCGTCGCCGGTTTTTGCCCGGGCCCGGGCGCGACCACTGAGCACGGCCCGCGCAGCAGCCTGCGCATCGAGCGGGTCCGACTTCCCGAGCAGACGGCGGGCCGAGCGGTCGGGCCGGTTCACTTCGTACACCTGGACGTGCTGAGCCAGCAGGTAGCGGGACAGGCCCGCTCCGAAGGTGCGGTGCCCTCCACACCGGCCCGGCGCACCGTCCCCAGCTTGCGGGCCCAGACGAGCAGCCGACGGTAGCCGGCCGCCCTGGCCGGAAAGGACTCGGAGCCCAGGACCTTCCCCAGCGGGGAGACCACGGAGGCAAGGTGCTGCGCTGTCTGGTCGTCATGGTGGTTCCCCTCCCGCGTGGTGACGTGCTGGGCGGTTGGCACCGGCCGCCTGCTCGGGCGGTCTGAACCGTGATGGCGCCTGACCGTCGGCAAGGCCCCTATTGGGACACGCCCTGTGGCTCGGTACCAGCAGGCGCCATCCCGCAACGACAGTCGACAAGCCCGTGACTGGACACTTCGGTCATAGATCTCATGAGTCAAGACCCCCGTCCGGGACGGCACTGCGCCACCGTCCCATTGATCCGGGCACAACGGCATGACTCGATCACTGCCGGATGGCTTCGAACGAACCGGCGCTCAACCTGGTCTGGACGGGCTGACACTGCGTTGACTCTTCGTCCACTCGCGACCGGCAATGACGGACAGCCTTGTGGTCCGCCTTACCGGCTGTCCTTCGTCGACCACGGCACGAACGGCCTCGGACGCGGCTGGGCCACGCCTTTTCCGGGTCGCGTCGGTGCATCCTCACTGAGCCCCAGGCGGGCAAGCCGCCCGGTTCTGGTCGAAGTGACTGTCTCTGCCGCCTTGCCGCACCAGCCGGCCCATCCGGGCGGCTTCGGCTACGGGCATGAGAGTCCACCTACCGTCGCTGCGGCGCAAAGCGGCGGAGTGCCAGGGGGTCGTCCAGGCGTCGGGGGCGTCGAGGAGGCGGATGCCGAATTTCGGGGCGCCGATGGGCTGGGGATGGATGGAGAGGCGTACGGCGTGCGGGTGGTGTTCGGCGATCAGGGTGCCCCAGGCGCGGCTGCGTTGGATGACGCCGTAGGCCCGTTGGCGACATACGCGTTGGAGGGCGGAGCGGGTGCCGGTCCAGCCGGCGGTGTCCTCGACGAGGAAGCGGGTGATGCCCCGGTAGAGGGCGAGGCCTTGGTCGTCGGCGCGGGCCTCGGCGCGGAGGGCCTCCAGGGTGGGGGCGTAGCGCTCGTGGATGTGGGTGCGTTTCGTGTCGTGCGGGAGGTCGCCGAGGACATCGCGGAGATCGAAGACGGACAGTCTGTGGAGGCCCATCCGGCCCATCTGTATGCGTAGGTCGTCGGCGTAGGCGTCGATGTGGTCGTCGGGGACGCCGATGAGGTCGCCGAAGACGTGGCCGTCGGAGCAGATGATCACGCGGGCGCCGGGCGGGTAGATCTGCTCGATCTTGGTGCACAGGGTGTTCAGGAAGGTCAGGGAGAGGCGTTCGCCCTGGTCGGGGAGGTGGCCGAGGACCTTGGCCGGGTTGGGGGACTTGCAAGGGAAGCCGGGCAGCGTGAAGACAATGGGGGCGCCGTCGCGTACGAAGGCGGCGATGCGGCGCAGCTGATGCGGGAACGCTTCCGGGGGAGCGGGGGCGGGGTCGGTCGTGCGGTGGTGGGGCAGAAGCAGGTTCAGGATCTCGGTGGCGATGCTCGTGGGGAGGGCGTCCGGCGCGGTCGTCAGGGGCATGTCGTTCCTCCTGGGGTACGAGGGCGTGCGAGGGCACGTCGACATGGCGCCGTGGCGGAAGGGGAAGCCAGGCGCCTGGGGTCAGTGGGCGTGGGTCAGCTGGGGCCGGGTCGGCTGGTGTGGCCGGACCCGGTCAGCGGTACGCCGGTGTCAGAGGCGGCGTTCGTAGCCGACGGGGAGGTGGTTGGTGCCGCGGCCGAGGACGGCCGGGATCCACTCGATGTCCTCGTCTCTGATGGCCAGATGGAGGCCGGGCAGGCGGGCGAGGAGGGTGCCGAGGGCGATCTGGAGTTCGGCGCGGGCGAGGGCGGCGCCGGGGCAGAAGTGGATGCCGTGGCCGAAGGCGAGGTGGGGGTTGGGTGAGCGGTCGAGGTTCAGGGTGTCCGGGTCGGGGAAGCGGCCCGGGTCCCGGTTGGCCGCGCAAAGGGAGACGATCACGGAGTCGCCGGCCGGGACCTCGGTGCCGTGCAGGTCGCTGTCCTTGTCAAAGAAGCGCCAGGTGCTGAGCTCGAAGGCGCTGTCGTAGCGGAGGAGTTCCTCGACGGCGAGGGGCAGCAGGTCCGGGTTGTCGCGTAGGCGGGCGAGCTGGTCCGGGTTGCGGAACAGGGCGATCACGGCAGTGGTGATCTGGTTGGTGACCGGCTCCTGGCCCGCGACGAGGAGCTGGAAGATCATCGAGTCCAGCTCCTCCTGCGACAGTTCGCGGCGGTCACGGGCCACGACGAGGCGGCTGAGCAGGTCGTCGTCCCAGTGCTCTCGCTTGTGGGACACGACATCGGCGATGTAGCTCTGCAGGCCGTGCAGGCGGGTCTCGTAGAGTAGGCGTCCGGGGTCGGTGGGGCCGACCGGCTGGACGACCTTGCCCCAGTCGCGGTCGAAGCGGGCCGCGAGTTCCTGCGAGAGGCCGATGACTTCAGCGAGGACCTGGAAGGGGAAGTGGGCGGCGAATCCGGTGACCAGGTCCGCGGGGCCGTGCTCCGGCAGTGCGTCGACGAGGGCGTCGGCCAGTTCCTGGAAGCGCGGGCGCAGCTGCTCGATGCGGCGCGGGGTGAAGGCGTCCGTCACGAAGCGGCGCATCCAGGTGTGCTTGGGCGGGTCCTGGTGGAGGAGATGGACCTGGAGCTGGGAGTGCTGGGGCTCGGGCATGATCGAGGCGCGAGCGCGCCAGCGGTCGTTGCCCCGGTCGTGGTTCTTGCCGAGGCGGTTGTCGTTCAGCGCGGCGTGGGCGGCGTCGTAACCGGTGACGAGCCAGGCTTGGACGCCGCTGGGGAAGAGGACCCGGTGGACGGGCCCGGCCTCGCGCATCTGCTCATACAGGGGGTAGGGGTTGCTCTTGTACGGGCAGCCCATCAGCGGCACCGGGGCGGGGAAGGCGTCCGGGTCTGCGGCCGGCTGCTGTTCCTGGAGGGTCATAGGTAGGCTCCTCAAAGGGCGAGTTCGGGCCGGTAGTGGTCCAGCCAGAGGGAGAGGTCGACGACGCGTTCAAGGCGCAGGCGGTGGCCCCACTCCAGGCGCTCGGGCGGGGCGTCGAGGCAGGGCTTGATGCGGGTCTCGTCGGCGAGGGCACGGACCTGTTCGGTGGCGAGCGCGTCGCGGGCCAGCTGCTGCAGGCCGCGGTTGTAGTCAGGGTGGTGGGTGGCCGGGTAGTGGTTCTTGGGGCGGTACAGGACCGAGTCCGGAGCAAGGCCGGCGCCCATCGCGCGCAGCAGGCTCTTCTCCCGTCCGTCGAAGCTCTTCAGCGCCCAGGGGGTGGTGAAGGCGTACTCGACGAGCCGGTGGTCGCAGTACGGGACGCGGACCTCCAGGCCCTGGGCCATGCTGAGGCGGTCCTTGCGATGCAGGAGCTGGCGCAGCCAGCGGGTCAGGGACAGGTGCTGCATCTCGCGCTGCCGGTGCTCGGCGGGCGTCTCGCCGTCCGTGTGCGGTACGGCGGCCAGCGCGGTGCGGTAGGTGTCGTCGCGGAATTCGGCTATGCGCAGGTCGAGTTCGGGGTTCAGCGGCATGGCGGCCTCGTCACCCGTCACCAGCAGCCACGGGAAGGTTTCCGCTGCCAGGGCTTTCGGGTTGTGGAACCAGGGGTAGCCGCCGAAGACCTCGTCGGCCGCCTCGCCAGAGAGGGCCACGGTGGAGTGTTCGCGGATCTTGCCGAACAGCAGGTACAACGACGTGTCCATGTCGCCGACACCGATGGGTGAGTCGCGGGCCACGACGACGGCCTTGCGGTGCTCCGGATCGAGCAGGGCGTGCGGGTCGAGGACGACGGTGCTGTGGTCGGTGCCGATGAAGGCGCCGGCTTCGGTGGCGTAGGGCGTGTCATGGCCGGTGCGTAGGACGTCGCCGGTGAACTGTTCCGCCTGGTCGCTGTAGTCGACGGCGTAGGAGCGGATCCGGGCGTCCGGGCCTTCGTGCAGGCGGAGTTCGTCGGCGAGCAGGGCGGTCAGGACGGTGGAGTCGATGCCGCCGGAGAGCAGGCTGCACAGAGGGACATCCGCTTCGAGCTGGCTGCGGGCCGCGGCACCGACCAGGGCGCCGATCCGCTCGATGGCCGTGTCCTGGTCGTCGGTGTGGTCGGCGGCCTCCAGCTGCCAGTAGTGGAGTTCGCGGATGCCGGCCCGGTCCAGGACGAGCACGCCGCCCGGCTCGACTTCCCGGATCCCGGACCACACCGTCGGACCGGTGTTGAACAGCAGGCTGTACGCCTCCCGCAGCCCGTCCGCGTCCACCCTCGGCCGGATCTCCGGGTGGGCGAACAGCGCCTTCGGTTCGGAGGCGAAGGCGAGGCCGCCGTCGACAGTGGCCCAGAACAGGGGCTTCACCCCGAGCCGATCGCGGACCAGCAGCAGCCGCTGGGCGCGCTCGTCCCAGACGGCGAAGGCGAACATGCCCTCCAGGTGTTCGGCCACCTCCTCGCCCCACTCGGCGTACGCGCGCAGCACCACCTCGGTGTCGCTGCGCGTGTGGAAAACATGGCCCCGGCCGCGCAGTTCGGTGCGCAGTTCGTGGTGGTTGTAGACCTCGCCGCTGTAGGTGAGCACGATGGCCGACCGGTCGGGCCGGTCGGTCATCGGCTGTACGCCACCTTCGAGGTCGATGACGGCCAGTCGGCGGTGGCCGACCGCGGCCCGCTCGCCGAGCCAGACGCCTCCGGAGTCGGGGCCGCGCGGGGTGAGGGTGGCGGTCATGGCCTCGATGACTGGGGCCTGGGTGCGGGCGTCGCTGTGGAAGGACGCCCAGCCGGTGATTCCGCACATGGGGAGGACTCCTCGGTCAGGGGTGGTGGGCGGCGGGAGCCGCGTCGGTGGACATCTCTTGCACGAGCGCCGGCCTCCGTCCTCGCAGTGCGAGCAGGGGTACGGCGATACAGGCGGCGGCTGCCGCCAGGGTCAGCCCGGCCGTCACACCGTCATCGCCGCCGGCCAGGCCCCAGGCGGCGCTGGCCAGGGCCGGGCCGAGGGTGAAGCCGAGGCTGCGGGCGAGCTGTACGGATGAGCCCACGGTCGCCGTGCGTTCAGGTGGGGCGGCTCCCATGACGAGGGCCTGGGTCGGGCCGCCGTTCAGGCCCATACCGATGCCGGCCAGCGCCAGCCGCCAGGCCACGGCCGGTAGCGACCAATCGCCGCCCAGCGGAACGAGGAGGAGCAGACCGGCGGTGGTGAGGGCGGCGCCGGTGACCGCGACCGGCCGGGCACCGTACCGGTCGGCGAGACGTCCGCCGACCGGCCCGGCCAGCCCCATGCCGAGCGGGAAGGCGAGCACGGTCAGACCGGTCGTGGTGGCGCTGACGCCGTCGTCACGCTGGAGGTGCAGGGCGACGACGTAGTGCATCGCCGCGAAACCGGCCGCCAACGCCAGCACCGCCGTATGCGCCCGGAACAGACCCGGCGCCCGCAGCGCCCCGGCCACCGGACGGCCGCCCGGTCCCCGCAACCACCACCACAACGACGGTACGGCGGCAAACGCGAGCACCAGCCACCCCGGGCTTCCCGACGCCAGGGTCAGCGCCAGCAGCAGGGCAGCCACGCCCAAACCCACCAGCACGGCATCCGCTGCCGACCGGCGGTCGGGCATGCGCAGGCCCCCGTCCCTTGGCATCGCCCTCCATGCCACGACCAGGGCGAGCAGACAGAAAGGGATCTTGACCAGGAACACGGCGCGCCAGCCCAGGTGGTCCAGCAGCAGGCCGCCCACCGCCGGACCGGTCACCGCGCCCAGCGGGCCCAGCGTCGCCGGCACACTCATGGCCCGCCCGCGCAGTCCCGGCCGTACCGAACGCAGGGCGAGAACCGGCATCAGGACGAACAGCGCGGCCGCGAACGCGCCCTGCGCGAGGCGGGCGGCGATCAGCCAGGACGCCCAGGGTGCGGCGGCCGCCAGCGCGCTGCACAGACCGAAGCCCGCGGTCGCGACCAGCAGGGCGGAGCGCATCCCGACCCCGTCCAGCCACCGGCCGACAGGCAACAGCAGTGCCACCACGGGTAGTTGATAACCCAGCACCGCCCACTGAGCGGTCGCAGCGGAGACGTGCAGACCGTCGGCGATGTCCGCCAGAGCCACGTTGACGATGTTCATGTCGAGCATCGCCACGAACGACAGCAGGCCGGCCACCACAACGAGCAGCCAGCGGTCCTCGCCGCCGACGGGTATGTGGCCGGGCTGTTGGGAACCGGGACTGTGGCCTGTCACCGTTGCCGCCCCTCACGGTCGTGGGTGGGCTGCCGGACGGCAGCCTCGTCCCACAAGTCGGGAGGGATCGCACACGAGTTCCCGGGCGCGTCCAAAAATCATGGCGGGCAGGCTGAAACTGCCCGCGCCGGTCAGTCGCGGCGGCCGCCGCGTGCCGGCCTGCCCGACACGGCCGACTCCACCAGCGGGTACAGCAGCGCGCAGAGGATCAGCCCGGCGCCAGAGCCGACAGCCGCGCCGAACCCTCCGTCGACGACGGATCCCAGCCAGCCGTACCCGGCTACGAGAACGGCCACGGTGACCGCGTGCAACGGCCAGGCTCTCCCGTTGATCCGCGCCCAGCCGCGCCGGATCGTCCTGGGCTCAGGATCCCAGGGCCATGTCGCGTGGGAACCGCTGTGCACGTCGTGCCGGAGCCGCGCCATCCGACTGCCCTCCCCGACAGTGCTGAACACGCCCGCTGCCCGGTGCGTGCCGCGTAGGGTTCCTTCTCTGCCGCCGGACATCGAATCGGCATGCCTACGGCGGAACTCCGTGCTCCGCTCAGCCGACCACTGAGGCGACGGCGTCGGCCTGAACGTCCGCGTTCGGGCATCCGTACGCCACGCCAAAGTCTCCTCCGCATGCAGGAGTTGCGCTATGGACCAGAAGCAGTACAACGTCACGGGAATGAGCTGCGAGCACTGCGCGGCGAGCATCAGGGAAGAGGTCTCCGAGGTACCCGGGGTGAGCGAGGTCGTGGTCGACCTCGCCGCCAACGCCGTCACCGTGCACGGCACGGACCTTGACGACGAGCGGCTGCGCGCGGCGATCGTCGAGGCCGGGTACGGCATCGGCGACTCGATCGCCGCCTGACCCCGGCAGCCGGCCGAGCGGCCAGGACGCGACCTCGCCCTGCCCGAGCCCGTTCATCAGCCCGTTCATCCCCGGGCGCGTGTCTCCAGCGGCACGGCCGTCGGCGCCTCGTCCGCCGGCGTCTGGTGGTCGAAGGCGATGAGCGGGTCACCGGTCAGGGGATGGTCGACAACCGCAGCTCGCACCCCGAACACCTCCGCCATCAGCGCGGGCGTGAGGACTTCCCGCGGCGGGCCGGAGGCGACGACCAAGCCCTCGTGCAGGACGTGGAGGTGGTCACAGACGGAGGCCGCGGCGTTCAGGTCATGCAGCGACACCAGGGTCGTACGGCGCTGGGCCCGCAGGAGGGCGAGCAGGTCGACCTGGTGGCGGATGTCGAGGTGGTTGGTCGGTTCGTCCAGCACCAGGATGTCCGGGTTCTGTGCGAACGCCCGTGCCAGCAGGACACGTTGGCGCTCTCCGCCGGACAGGGCCGTGAAGCGGCGCCCGGCCTGTTTGGCCATGCCGACGTCGGTGAGCGCCTGCGCGACGATGTCCCGGTCGGCGGCGTCCTCCCCGGCCAAGGCCCGCTTGTAGGGCGTACGGCCCATCGCGACGACCTCGCGCACGGTCAGCTCGAAGTCGCTCCCGCGCTCCTGCGGCAGGGCGGCCACATGCCGCGCCGACTGGAGCGGGGTCATCTCGCGCAGGTCGGTGCCGGCGAGCAGCACCCGCCCGACGGTGGGCTTCAGGTGCCGGTAGACGGTGCGCAGGAGCGTGGACTTGCCGCTGCCGTTCGGGCCGACCAAGCCGGTGATCTCGCCCGCGGCGGCGACGAGACGGGCGCCCTCGACCACCGTACGGCCCGCATAGGCGACGTGCAGGTCCTCGATGTCGATCCTCAACTGCCGCTCCCCAGACGCCGGTCCAGTAGGTACAACAGGGCCGGAGCCCCGAGCATAGAGGTGACCACGCCCACCGGCAGCTCCTGCGTGTCCATCGCCGTACGGCACACGATGTCGACCACGACCAGCAGCAGAGCGCCGAACAACGCGGAGATCGGCAGGAGGCGTCGGTGGTCACCCCCCACGACCAGACGGCAGACATGCGGCACCATCAACGCGACGAACGCGATCGCGCCGGAGACCGCCACCAGGACGCCGGTCAGCACGCTAGTCACGGTGAACAGCTCACGGCGCAGCCGGGTGACGTCGATGCCGAGTCCGGCGGCCGTCTCGTCGCCCATCAGCAGGGCGTTCAGGCCCCGGGCGCGTGCCTGGAGCCACAGCAGGGCGGTGGGTACGGCGACGGCGGGCACCACGAGCAGCTGCCAGGTCGCGCCACTGAGGCTGCCCATGAGCCAGAACAGGACACTGTGGGTCTGCTGCTCGTCCCCGGCCTGCAACACCAGGTAGCTGGTGAACCCTGAGAGGAACTGGCCGATCGCGACGCCCGCCAGCACCAGCCGCAGCGGCGCGAACCCTCCACCGCGCCGGGCCACCGCCCACACCAGCGCGAACGTCGCCAGCGCGCCGGCAAAAGCCGCACCGGACAGGCCCAGGCCCAGTGCCCCGCCGGCGCCGAGGCCGAGGACGATCGCGGTGACCGCACCGAGGGAGGCGCCGTTGGAGATGCCCAGCAGGTACGGGTCGGCCAGCGGGTTGCGCACCAGCGCCTGGACGGCCGTACCGACGACACCGAGGCCGGCGCCGACGAGAGCAGCGAGCAAGGCACGAGGCAATCGCAGCTGCCAGACGATGAGGTCGTCCGTGCCGGGGCGCGGAGACTCACGGGACAGCCGGCGCCACACCACACCCCACACCTCGTCGGGCGGGATCGATGTCGAGCCCCAGGCCACAGCCGCCGTCAGCGCGGCCAGCAGTGCCACGGCCAGAACCGCCGTCAGCGGACCGGCGGGCAGGCTGCCGCGCTCCTCCGCAGCCGCGGCTTTCCGGCGCACCAGTGTGAAGGCCACGGTCAGGCGACCTTGCCCGGGTAGAGGGTCTTGGCGATGGCCTCGACCGTGTCGGCATTCTCGACTCCCGCGATGGTGGTCTGCTCGGAGCCGATGCGCAGGAAGTGGCCCTCCTTGACTGCCTTCAGGCCCTTGGTGGCCGGGTTGGACCGCAGCCACTGCTCGGCCTCGTCGAACGCCTTATTGTTCGCCGCCTCACTGCCGCGGTTGCGGACGCCGAGCTGGATCCAGTCGGGGTTCTTGGCGATGACGTCCTCCCAGCCGACCTGCTTGTAGTCGCCGTCGCAGTCCGCGAAGACGTTGCGGGCTCCGGCCAGAGTGATCACCGCGTTGGCGACCTGGCGGTTGCAGGGGACGGAGGGCTGCTTGGTACCGGCGTCGTAGTCGAAGAAGAAGTACGTGGGCCGGCTGTTCTCCGCCGTACCGCCGACCGCCTTCTGGACGGCGGCCACCTTCTCCTTCATCCCGGCGACGAGTTTCTGCGCCTGCGCACTGGTGCCGGTGACCGCGCCGAGGGAGGTGATGTCGGCCTCGACAGCGGACAGATCGGTCACTGGGCTCTTGCTCTGGGCAGCACAGGCGGTGGACTTCAGGTAGATGTGCTTGATCCCGGCGGCCTTGAACTCCTCCGCCGTCGGCGCGTCCCCCATGCCTCCGCCCCCCATGCTTCCCGTGGAGGCGAAGGTGTCGATGTAGAGGTCGGCTCCGGAGCCGAGCAGCTTCTCCTTCGGGATCACGGTCTGGCTGAGCACCTTGGCCTTCTGCGCTTGCGCGTCGAGGGTGCCGGGCAACGTGCCCTTGCCGGGCGGGAAGCCGGTGCCGATCACCTTGTCGTCGGCGCCGAGGCGGAGCAGCAGTTCCAGGCTGGAGGCGTTGCTGGTGACGATTCTCCTCGGGGCGCTGGAGAAGGTGGTCTTCGCGCCCGTGCAGTCGGTGACAGAGACCGGGTAGGCGCCGGAAGTCGCCTTCCCGGCCTGCCCCGCGTTCCCGTCCGCCGTGTCCTTCCCCCCGCCACCGCAGCCCGCCAGCAGCAGGCCGCCAAGCACGACGGCCGCGGTACCGCCCCACACACGAGAACGCATCGAACAACTCCCGGATCCACTCGGTACACGGGCGAGCCTTCGCCACCCGCTCCAGTAGTCGGAGCGAAGGTGCCCCGAGTTCCCGGCCAGTTGGCAATCCGGCTCAGGTGAACCGCTCCCGGTACTCCGGCGACGAGGGTGCCGGTGCCCTTCTTCAAGCCGGCACCGGCACCCTCCCGGAGCGTCAGGCCGCCAGCGCGGCAGGCCGGTCCGCCTCGTCCAGCAGGCCCATCAGCGTTGCGCGGGCGCGGGCCACGCGGGAGCGGACCGTGCCGATCGGGCAGTCGCTCACCTCGGCGGCCTCCGCATACGGCAGGCCGAGCAGCTGCGTGAGGGTGAACGCTTCCCGACGGTCGTCGGGCAGCGACGCCAGCAGATCGAGCAGGGCAATGCCGTCGTCGAAGCCGGGCAGGTCGCACGGCTGAGCCAGTTCGGCGGCCAGCTGCCAGTCCGGTACGTCCGACAGACGGGGGCGGGCGGCGGCGTACCGGTAGCTGTCGATCACCGCTCGGCGGGCGATGGACAGCAGCCAGGCCCGCGCCGAGGAACGCCCCTCGAAACGGTGCAGGCTGCCGAGCGCCCGCAGGAACGTGTCCTGCGCCAGATCGTCCACCGCCTGGGGATCGCCGCACAGATGGGCGACATAGCGCTGGACGTCCCGGTGCAGGGCGCCCACGAATTGCTCGACCGCGTCCGCGTCACCGCCGCGGGCGGCCAGCGCCCATGCGGTGATCGATTCGTCGAGCGCTGCCGGAGTGTTGTTCCGGGTGCGCGAGGTGGGCAGGGCAGAAGTAATCACCTGGTGTCCTTCTCGGGTCAACCGTGATCCGGACCAGGGCACGCCACAGCGCACGGTCCGGTGAAAGTGGGAGAGACGGCCCTACGGCGTCGCTGCGGCGCTACAGCGCCTGTGCAGTCGTACGGCCGTGGCCCGAGGCGCACACGGCAGCCGGGCAGCCTCGGAAAACCAGCTGTCTTCAGGCGACAGCGGTTCCCACGGGCGGACCCCGAGAAGTGATCGCGTGGACGAGAAGGAGGAGACGCGGCGCCCGGTCCGAGCGGCGACGCCGCAGGTGGACGCGCGGGCGGTCCGGGGTGGCGGGCAGGGCGAGCAGCAACCGCAGCGGTGCCGCCAGCCAACCGGCCGTCACCCGCAGGATCCGGAAGGTGGCCTTCTCGCCGTACGCCAGCCACAGGCCGCACAGCACCGCGGCGAGCAGGTGGGCAGCCAGCATGCCGAACGACGACCAACCACCGTTCATGGAGTGACCCATGTGATCCATGGGGCTCATGCCTGTGTGGTGCATAGGCATGGCGCCCATGTCCATGGAGCCCATCGGCATCGAGCCGTCCATGGAGCCCATGCCGCTCATGTCCACGGAGGCGGAGCCGTCGGACGTGCCGGACATCGACTGGGCGTAGGAGAACGCCTCGTGCAGCACCGTCTGGCCGGCGACCATGACCGTCACGATCAACGGCAGCCCGCGTTCACGCCCCGCCAGACACCAGCCCACGCCACCGGTCACGGCCCCGCCGGCCGCCAGCACCCACACGGGCACGTTGCTGCCCGACATCAGGACGTGGCCCAGGGCAGCGAGCAGCACGCACATGGCCGCGAACACCGCGGCCCGTATCGCGCGAGCACACCACCCTGCTGTCATGGCGCCTCATCCTCGCATCCGGGCTTCGGTCGTCATGCGTGGGTACGGACATCCACGGGGGACCGTACTCAATCCGCAAGGTGTGATCCAGACCACGACAACCGGCTGGAACTCGACGACACTCTGCCCCGACGTCTAGGAGAGGACTTCTCCTCTCTCAGGGCGGGCGATCATGGACCGCTGTCGCTCGGCCGGATCACGACCGCGGTCGTCACGACCGGTGCGCTGCGCTCGAAGTGCAGCGTGAACGGCACGAGGTCACCCGCTTGCCAGCCGGCCCCGGCCCGCAGCGTCGCGTCCACACCTCGCGGCGACATGGACAGCACGCCGCCCGCAGGGACGGCTGCCGAGGTCACGTCCGCCTTGTAGGCGGCCCGGACGCCCAGCGTGCGGTGCCCGCTGAGGGTGATCCGGCCGTGCGTGGCGGTGGACGTCACGTTCACCAGCCGGTCGTCCGCGCCACCGACGTTGGCGATGTCGAAGAGCGCCGCGGTGTCCGTGCTGTCCCCGTACGGCAGGAGGACCCGCCCGTTCGAGACGGTGATCCGAGCCGGGCTGCCCGCCTTCCCGGCCCCAGCCCAGGTCGTGAGCCCGCCCAGGGCGAGGCTGCACGCGGCCACGGGCGCGAGCGCGGCGAGCAGGGTGTCGGTCAGCCGACGGCCTGTGGGTCGCCAGGGACGCTGCTCGGTCATCGGGTACGCCTCCGGGCGGGAGCGGGCGAGGGCTGCCAGGCGCGCAGCCGCAGGCTGTTGCCCACGACCAGGAGGGAACTCACCGACATCGCCGCCGCTGCGAGCATCGGATTGAGCAGGCCGACCATGGCGAGCGGCACGGTCACGACGTTGTAGCCGAAGGCCCAGACGAGGTTGGCCCGGATCGTGCCCAGCGTGCGCCGGGCCAGCCGGACGGCGTCCGCCAACGCCTCGATGTCCCCGCGTACCAACGTCACGTCGGCGGCCCCGATGGCCACGTCCGTGCCACTGCCCATGGCGATGCCCAGGTCGGCTCCGGCCAGGGCGGCGGCGTCGTTCACTCCGTCGCCGATGACGGCAACGCGGTAGCCCTGCTCCTGCAGGTCCCGTACGAGGTCGGCCTTGGCCTCGGGAGTGCAGCGGGCGTGCACCTCGTCGATGCCCAGAGCCGCGGCCACGGCCTGCGCGGGTGCCTCACGGTCACCGGTGGCGAGCACCGGCCGCACGCTGAGTCGCCGCAGCCGGTCCACGGCCCGGTAGCTGCCAGGCCGCACCACGTCCCCGACCTCGATCATGGCCTCGGCCACACCGTCCACCCGGACCAGGACGGGCGTGCGGGCGGCGGCCTCGGCCACCGACAGCGCGTCTGCCAGGGCGGTAGGCAATTCCCCGTCCGGGGCGAGGACTTCCACCAGCCGGCCCTCGACCAGGCCGCGCACGCCCCGCCCCGGCACTGCGGCGAACTCACTCACGTCCGGCAGCGGCCCCTCGGGGAGTTCCCGCCGGGCGTACGCGGCGATCGCGCGGCCCAGGGGATGCTCCGAGCCGTGCTCGACGGCACCGGCCAGTCGCAGCACCACCTCCCTGCCGAGCCCGGCCGGTACTGAGGTGACCCGGGCGACGGTCATGTGGCCGGAGGTGAGCGTGCCGGTCTTGTCCAGGACGACCGTGTCGATGTGCTGGAGCCCCTCCAACGCCTGGGGTCCGCTGACCAGCACGCCCAGTTGGGCACCGCGGCCGGTCGCGGCCATCAGCGCGGTCGGCGTGGCCAGCCCAAGCGCGCACGGGCAGGCCACGACGAGCACGGCCACGCACGCGGTGACGGCGGCCTGCGGGTCAGCCCCGGCACCGAGCCAGAAGCCGAGACAGGTGACGGCCAGCGTCAGCACGAAGGGTACGAAGACGCCTGCCACCGTGTCGGCCAGCCGCTGCGCCCGCGCCTTACCGGCCTGGGCCTCGGTCACCAGCCGGGTGATCCGGGCGAGCTGGGTGTCGGCGCCGACGGCCGTGGCCTTCACCAGGAGCAGCCCGCCGGCGTTGGCAGCGCCGCCGACCACCGCCGAACCCGGCCCGACCTCGACGGGCTCGCTCTCCCCGGTGACCAGGGACAGATCCAATGCGGAACTGCCCTCCACCACCTGCCCGTCGGTGGCCACGCGCTCCCCAGGCCGCACGACGAAGACCTGCCCCGGCGTCAACCACTCGATGGGAACAAGCCGTTCGTCGTCGCCTTCGCGGACCGTCACCTCTTTGGCGGCAAGTTGGGCCAGCGACCTGAGCGCGGCCCCGGTCCCGCGCCTGGCCCGTGCCTCCAAGAACCGCCCCGCCAGGACGAACAGCGGTACACCCACAGCCGCTTCGAGATAGAGGTGCGCCGCGCCGTCCGAAACCGAGGGCACCAGAGTGAGCGGCATCCTCATGCCGGGCTCCCCGGCACCACCGAGGAAGAGCGCGTAGACGGACCAGGAGAAGGACGCCACCACGCCCAGCGACACCAGGGTGTCCATGGTCGCCGCCGCATGCCGAAGCCCCCGCGCCGCACGCACGTGGAAAGGCGACGCGCCCCACACCGCGACCGGCGCGGCCAGCGCGAAGCACAGCCACTGCCAGTTCCGGAACTGGAGCGCGGGCACCATCGACAGCACGAGCACGGGCACCGCGAGCAGCGCGGTGATCAGCAGCCGAACCCGCTCCTGGCGGGCTTCATCGGAGCCGCCCGTGTCCCTGCCCTCGCGCGTCTCAGGCGGCTTGGGCGGTTCGGGCAGGGCAGCCGTGTAACCGGCCTGCTCGACGGCGGCGGCGAGTTCCTCGGGGCTGATCCGCGGCGGGTGGCTCACACGCGCCCGTCCGGTTGCCAGATTGACGGTCGCCGTGACCCCGTCCAGCTTGCCGAGCTTCTTCTCGACGCGCCGCACACAGGCTGCGCAGGTCATGCCGCCGACGGTCAGGTCGGTCGTCACCAGATCGGCGGCCACCGGTTCCACGCCCATCAGTGGCCACCCCCGTGCATGTCCCCCATGTCGTCCGTGCCACCGCCCCCGCCGGGGTCGCCGTCCCCCTGGCTCGTGCCGGTGTCGTGCATGCCGGGTGCGACGGGCCCGGCGGCGGCACCGACGGCGTACGACACCGTGAACATCAGCACCAGCAGAAGAAGGAACCCACACAGGGCGGGCGGAGGCACCAGCTTCCGCAGCACCGCACCCGCGCCGGAGGAGGTTTGCCGGGACTCGTCCATCAACCGCGTCTCCAGATCACGTCGTACGGCGTCGGTCGGATCGCGCCGTACCGCATCAGAAGTCGGGGCCGCCGGGGGCCGAGTTCCGGAGCAACGTTGTGGTCCGCGTCACGCGAGGGACAACTGTGCCCGGGGGGGCCGCGACGACGGAACGCTGCCCTGCCGACGGCTGTCGTCGGCAGGGCAGGTGCGCTACTCCGTCCGGGATCCGGCGGAGCGGCCGCGCAGGACGGCAAAGCCCGCCGCTGCCAGGCCCAGCACCCCGACGAGCAGCCCGGCGATGCCGAGACCGCGGGCCGTTGAGTCGTCGGCGGAGGCGGTCGGTTTGGCGCTCTCGGAACCCTTCGAACTCGTCGGCGAGGCGGTCGAAGTGCCGGCGTCCTCAGCACCCTTGGCGGTGAGCTTGAGCACGGGTGCCGGGTTCTCCGGCTCCTGGCCGCCCTGGGCCTCCTCGATCCAGCGGACGATCTTGCCGTCGGAGTAGGTCTGCAGGGTCTTGAAGGTCAGCTGGTCGGTGTCGTCGGGCAGCTGGCCGAAGGCGACGTCGAAGTCCTCGTACTGCCCGGGTGCGATCTTGCCGCCGCTGAAGGTGATCTCGGAGACGGCGTCGGTGATGGTGCCGTCGTCGGTCTTGACGGGCGTCTTCAGCTTGGTGTTGGTGACCTGGGCGGTCCAGCCGTCCTGCGGGTGGACCAGCACGCCGAGGACGGGGTGGTCGGTGGGCAGGAAGACCTGGACCTTGGTGGTGGCGGCGTTGTCCTCCTCGTTCGGCACGCGGAAGGTCAGCACACCGTCGGTGGCACCCTTGGCGTAGCTGTCGGGGTGGACGGTGACGTGCGCGGAGGCTACGCCCGCGGCAGCAAGAAGTCCGGCGGCGGTCAGGGTGGTGACGGCGCCGGCGCGGCGCAGGGTGGTGCGGGTCCTGGACATGAGGTGAAGGAGCTCCGTACGGAAGAAGGGATGTCGGGGTCAGATCGCGTACGACATTCCCGTCGGCGGCCCCCGCCGGTGAACGGCGTACCTCAGCCGTACCTGCCTGAGCGCCCATGACTCACCGCCGGCCCGACGCACAAGCCCTGGCCCGGCCGGCGCGCGCCACACCCCGCCGGCCACCTGCCGCCAGGCGGCAAGTCCCGGCACGAACGCGACCGCCCACCGCAGCAGCGACCACAGGGCCACCTCACCGCGCCGCAGCCACCAGGCCAGCAGCAGGGCCGCCCCGGCATGCGCGGCGGTGGCGTTCGGTGTCAGTGCATGAGGCGCTTGGACCATCCGCATGCCGTGCATGACCATCGCGGCGTGATGGGGCTCGACGGCGTGGAAGACAAGGTGCAGCCCGCCCTGGGCGGCCAGCGTCCCCGTGCCGATGGCGACCAGCGACCGTTCACGGCCACCCAGCAGACAGCCGACCGCGAAGACCGGCACGAACCCAGCGGCCTGCACCCACACCGGCGGCGCCATGCCCGTGGCCATGGCATGCCCTCCGGCAGCGAGCAGCACGCACAGCACGGCGAACACCGCCGCGCGCACGCTCCGCACCGCCAGGGACACACTCACGGCACCTGATGCTGCCACGCGCCCAAAGTGTCTCTCCCCCGGCCCATGCATACGCATCACCGCCCGCGGAGCTGTTACCTGGTCGACCTGCCTCCTCCTTACGAGTCGGACGCGGGTGCCGTTCAGTTCCCGGCCACCTCGGGGTCGGCGTGTGGGCGGCCGGCGGCCTGTTCTTCCTGTCGGCGACCGGCCTGACCTGGTCCACCTACGCCGGAGCCAACATCGGCGACCTCCGCGAAGCCCTCGGCCAGTCCACCCCCTCCGTCACCTCGACGGTGAACAGCGGGCACAAGGAACACGGCTCCATGGCGGGCATGGACATGAACGGCATGGACATGGGCTCGCACTCCGGCGCACGCTCCGACGTGGGTCTCGACGCCGTCCTGAAGACGGCCCGCGCCGAGGGCCTGTCCGACCCGGTCGAAATCGTGCCGCCCGCGGACTCCTCCGCCGCCTACGTCGTACGGCAGATCCAACGCAGCTGGCCGGAGAAGCAGGACTCGATCGCCGTCGACCCGGCCACCGGCAAGGTCACCGAAGTCCTGCGCTTCTCCGACTACCCGGTGCTGGCCAAACTGACCCGGTGGGGCATCGACGCCCACACCGGCACCCTGTTCGGCCTCGCCAACCAGATCGCGCTGGCCGGCCTCGCCCTGGCCCTGAGCCTCCTCATCCTCTGGGGCTACCGCATGTGGTGGCAGCGCGGCCGCGGCTCCGCCTTCGGCCGCCCGATTCCCCGCGGCGCCTGGCAGCGGGTGCCGGTGTACGTGCTGGTGCCCTGCATCACGGTGGTCGCCGTCGTCGGCTACTACGTCCCGCTGCTCGGGATCCCGCTCGCCGGCTTCCTCGCGGTGGACATCGTCCGCGGCTGGGTCACACGCCGTCGTACGGGGCACGCACACGCCTGAACCGAGCGGCCGCACCGACGCGGGAGCGTTGCGCGACGCTTGCCGCGATCGCGTGCGGCCGCGGATCTCGTCATGCTTCTCGGGACACGCAGTGTTCGAGCAGCGCGGCCATCGGGCCCTCGACGAGCCGGTAGCGCACGATTCGGCCGTCCTTCTCGCTGTGGACAATGCCTGCGGTCCGCAGCAGGCGCAGAGCCTGGGACACGGCGGTGTCCCTCATGCCGGTGGCGACGGCGAGGTCGGAGACAGCGATGGGGCCGGCCTCGTGAAGGGCGAGCAGCAGGGACAGGCGCCCAGGATCCGAGAGCAGAGAGAAGCGGTCGGCCCAGGCGCGTACACGCTCGGGTTCGCCGACGGCGGCGATGGCGTCGCAGACTCGATGGCCGTCGATGGTGCGCTGCCCGGCGCGTTCCGCGGGGACGAGATGCATGGGCCCATCATCGCAGTCCGCGAAATCCCGCCTCAATACCTGCTCAGTTATGCAGCCTTGCAGCCTCAACCTCCGGCCTTCTAGGGTGAGCGGGCCGTGGTGTTCGGGAAGACCGGTGACAGTCCCTCAGGGTCTCAGTCCGGAGCGGCCCTCGCCACTGTGATCGGGGAGTTCCCGCCCCATGCATCGCCACTGGCCTCGCGGCCGGGAAGGCAGGGGCGGGCGCGATGACCCGTCAGCCAGGAGACCGGCCACGGCAGCACGAAGCTGATCCACGAGGTGCTGGAGCGTGACCGTATGACCATGCCCGCAGGCGTGCCCGAAACCGCCGCCTCCCCTTCCTTCCGCTGGCGGCGCGAGGACACCGTCCGAACCGCGGGCCTCCTGGCCGTGATCGTCGCTTTGCACGTGGTCGCCTTCGGGATCCTGTTCCTGCTCGTGGTCCCGCGCCACTACGAGGTCGGCTCCAAGGCGTTCGGGGTGGGCCTGGGCATCACGGCCTACACCCTCGGCATGCGGCACGCGTTCGACGCCGACCACATCGCCGCGATCGACAACACCACCCGCAAGCTGATGGCCGACGGCAAGCGGCCGGTCTCGGTAGGCTTCTGGTTCGCGCTCGGCCACTCCAGCGTGGTGGTCGTCATGGCGGCGCTGGTCGCGGGCGGCGCAAAGCTCGCCGGCACCCTGATGAACGACGGCTCCCGCACCCACCAGGTACTCGGCACCGTCGGCACCACGGTCTCCGGCGGCTTCCTGTACCTCATCGCCGCCCTGAACCTCGTCGCCTTGGTCGGCATCGCCCGCGTCTTCAAAGCGATGCGGGCCGGGCACTACGACGAGACGGAGCTGGAGGCCCACCTCGACTCACGCGGCTTCATGAACCGCATCCTGGGCCGCCTCACCAAGTCCATCCGCCGCCCCGGCCAGATGTTCCCCCTCGGCTTCCTCTTCGGCATCGGCTTCGACACCACGACCGAGGTCCTGCTCCTCGCCCTGGCCGGCAACGGCGCCGCCGCCGGCCTGCCCTGGTACGCGATCCTGTGCCTGCCCCTTCTCTTCGCCGCCGGCATGAGCCTCTTCGACACCCTCGACGGCACCTTCATGAACTTCGCCTACCAGTGGGCCTTCTCCAACCCGGTGCGCAAGGTGTTCTACAACCTCACCATCACCGGCCTGTCCATCGCGGTGGCCTTCTTCGTCGGCACGATCGAGCTGGTCGGGGTCCTGCACGACAAACTGGGCCTGAGTGATGACGTCTCCGGCTGGATCGCGGGCCTGGACCTGGACAACGTCGGCTACGTCATCGTCGGCCTGTTCGTGATCGTCTGGGCCGCAGCCATCGCCTACTGGCGCCTGGCCAAGGTCGAGGAGCGCTGGAGCACCCGCACCGCAGACGCCGGCTGACGGCGCGCCGTACTGCCGGTAGCCATCATCGGGCCAGCCGCATCCTCGGCCGACCGCTGCGTCGCCTGGCGTACGGCGGCGCGCCAGCATTGAAGTCGGAGCAGCGTCGACAGCGAAACGCGGCAGACCCCGAACGTGCTCGCCGGAGCGGGCGGATGCTGCGAACAAGCGGCGAGCACGGATTCGCGGCAACGGACGGTCTCCCTATGACCGGCTCGACATCTTCGAACGTCTCACGGCTTCGCGCAGAAGCCCCGTCGGGATGGCTCCCGGAAGGGCTTCACCGTTGCGCCCTCTCTCACGGACGCCCCTATGACGGGGGGACGCTGGATACCGTCCTGACCAGGTTGAAGACCGCTCGGGCGACATATCGCAGGGCTGACCCCGCACAGCGCGGCGACAGACACCTCGCTGCCCAGGCGGTGACGCCGAGGAGACCGAGGGGCGTCCTGGGGTGCCCGAGGTAGATCATCTGGTTCGACATGGCGACGGCGATCCCCCGCCAGGGCAGAAACTACGGCACACACGGAGCGCGCGACCTACAGCGGCTCCTGCACGCCGGCCACCATGCAGGCGAAGCCGGTGCCCCGCCAACCGGCACACCGCGTCATCCCGAAACAATGCGAAACTCGAATTCGGGACGGTCCCATGGCACGGCGGGAGGGTTCGCGAACGCGGTCCCGGTCCGCACCGCACCGACGCGGTGGTAGAAGCCCTCGGCGGGAAGATGCGACACGACCTTGACACGGTCAAGCCCGGCGGCACGGGCCTCGGACTGCATGTGCGCAACGAGCAGCCGTCCAATACCACGTCCTTGCGTGTCGTCGGCGACGAACAGCAGGTCGAGCTCCGGTGGAGCGAGGACGAGCGAGTAGAACCCGATGACCCGGCCTCCATGCTCGTCGGCACCGACGGCCACAAAGGCGCGGTGGGCTTCGATGTAATCAGGACCGACCCGGTAGCCCGCCACTGCGGCTGCGTACTTACCCTCGTAGGCGCCTGAGCCACGCACGAGCCGCGTGAGCCGTTTGGCATCCCGCGCGACTGCCCTCCGTATCGTGATCGGCTGGCTGATCGGAGAAGTGCGTGAACTCATCGAAAGAGTATTTCGCACCGGAGAGTGCCTTCGTACGGCGGGTCGGCTGCCCGGGCAGGCGCTGCTGCACCGCTCCCGGGAACCGCTCGCCCAGGCCCCGATCGACCACGTCACTGCCGCCGAACGGGTCGCCCGCCAGCAGCAACCAGACGCCCGAACCGCCGCGGAGGAGCCGACACCACGCGAGACCCTGCACCACTTGGTTCGGCGGGGAGTTCCCGTGCCCGTGGTACGCATCGGTCGTACGACACGTGTCGTTACAGCGTCCTTGCTCCGTATGCTCGAAAGCGGAG
Organism: Streptomyces sp. NPDC052107; assembly: GCF_040680215.1. Taxonomy (NCBI): domain Bacteria; kingdom Bacillati; phylum Actinomycetota; class Actinomycetes; order Kitasatosporales; family Streptomycetaceae; genus Streptomyces; species Streptomyces sp. NPDC052107. The sequence goes on along the minus strand of NZ_JBFAWG010000037.1, from coordinate 5,928 downwards.
AGCCGGAGTGCAGCGGTGTCCGCGCCGGACGCTGCATGCCGTCGTAGCCCGCCGCGCGAGGAGCTGCGCCGGAAGCACTGCCGGAGTACGGCCCTTCGCCGTGAGCGGGGCCGGATGAACTGGGCTCAGTCCTCGTCCTGGGCTCGTCGGTAGAGCTTGGCGATGTCGTCGTCGAAGTACGCGGCGTAGGACACATCGTCCTGGTCGCCGCCGCCCTGATGGCCGCCCAGGACGCCGATGACCGTGCCGGTGTGGCTCTTGGGGTCGTAGTCGGCGAGCCAGGGGCTGCCGCTGGTCCCGTCCTCGAGATCGGTGCACTGGATGCGCAGCTGGGTGTCGCTGAACTTCGTGGTGCGGTTCTGGCATGAGATCGGGGTGTCACGGCTGGTGGGATAGCCGGTGATCTTGACCTTGTTGTCGAAGCCGTGGTTTATGCCGAGGGTGTTGCCGCCCAGGATGTCCTGGATGTCCTTGCCGTCCTTCTGGTCGAGGACGAGGAAGGCGACGTCGAGGTCCTCGTCCTGCGACTTGGCCCAGCGGTCGTCGACGATCACCTTGCTGACCTTCCACAGGCCGGTGGGTTCGTCGCCGTTGCGGTAGCCGGGGGCGAAGACCAGGTCGTTCAGCGGCTGTCCGGAGTCGGCGTCGAAGGCGCAGTGGGCCGCGGTGATCAGCATGTTCCGGCCCGGACTCTGCACCACGCTCGCCGTGCAGAAGTGGGCGCCCTGGTCGTCCTTCTCGAAGACCGCGCCGATCCGGGCGTTCTCCTCGGTCCTGCGGGGGGTGTACGCGTTGCCGTCCTTGGCCGGGGCCATCGCGGAGAGGGCCTGGTCCTGGTCCTGCGGGGACTGGCCCCGCTCGCCAGACTTGCCGAAACCGCTGCTCCCGCTGCTTCTGGCCGTATGGGTTTCCCCCGCGGCGTCGCCCACCACTGCGGCTGCCCCGACGATGACCAGCGTCAGGGGCAAGACGGATTTCCTGGCTAGCGAGCGCACAAGGTCATTATCGACGCGGGCCGGGGATTCGGGAGGTGCTTCACCGGGAGGCTCCCGTCACAGTCCACCGTCCCAAAGGCACCGGCCTGACAGCCCACACCCCCAAGGACCTGGACACCGTCACCGCCGAGCTCAATAGCCGCCCGCGCAAGGCGCTGAAGTGAGAACCATGGATCACTTCGTACAGGAGCTGGTGCGGATGATGCGCGACGCCGAGGAGAACACGCTTTCCGCTCGACCAAGCCGTCTTCTTCAACAGCCTCAGCCTCCCCGACGATTCGTCCAGGGCCGTCCGCCGTCTCGTGGCCAGGGCGAGGAACATGCGGACACACCAGCATCAACGGCGATTCACTCGCTCACCGCTGCAGCCTCACAAGACCTGCATCGGCATGGCCTTGACCAGCGTAAGAGGGCGGCCGCATGGTGAACCAACCGGCCCGCAGCTGACCTGACATTCCGTCTGTCGACGCTGTCTTTCGTCATGTGGCCCTTCCAAACCCCCTGAAACCGCACGGAGGCTTGATGCACCGACGCGAGATACCCTCCGGATCCCTGGTGATCCGCCGCCACCAACCGAGACGCCGGATGCGGAGGATGGCAGCCGGCCTCACGGCGACGCTCACACTCACCGTCACCGCCCTCACCCTCGGCCTGTCCACGGGTGCCCAGGCCGCTGCTCTCTCATCCGCCTCCGCGGGTAGGACGGACTTCGGCTGCGCCCATCCCTCGCAAGCGGGACAAGCCCGCTGTTTCGGCGACCTGAAGGCCCACCGCACCCCTTCGGGACGCATGTCACCGTTCACCACCGGATCCCCGACCACGATGGGGTACGTACCGTCCGATCTGCGCTCCGCCTACAAGCTGGGCGGCACCTCGGGATCCGGCCGGACGGTGGCCATCGTCGACGCCATGGACGACCCGAACGCCGAGTCCGACCTGGCCGCTTACCGCAGGGCCTACGGTCTGCCGTCATGCACCACCGCCAACGGCTGCTTCCGCAAGGTGAATCAGAGCGGCCACGCATCGCCGCTGCCCTCCGGTGACTACGGATGGGCCGAGGAGATCAGCCTCGACCTCGACATGGTCTCGGCCGTCTGCCCCGGCTGCCACATCCTCCTGGTCGAGGCGGACTCGGCGAACGTCCCGGACCTCATGCGGGCCGAGGACACCGCCGCCACCACACCGGGCGTCGTCTCGGTCTCCGACAGCTGGGGTGGGTCCGAGGACAACACCGTCACCTCCTACGACTCGCACTTCAACCACCCAGGCGTCGCGATCACGGCGAGCTCGGGTGACTCCGGGTACGGCGTCTCCTGGCCGGCCTCCTCCCCGTACGTCACCGCCGTGGGCGGCACCACGCTGAGCAAGGCGTCCAACTCCCGCGGCTGGACCGAGACCGCCTGGAGCGGCGCGGGCTCGGGCTGCTCGGCCTACGAGGCCAAGCCGTCCTGGCAGCACAATTCCGGATGCGCCAAGCGCACCGTCGCCGACGTGGCCGCGGTCGCCGACCCCAACACCGGGGTGGCGGTCTACGACACGTACAACAACTGCGGCGGCGGAATGTTGTGCGACACCGAGCTTCAACTCGGTCTCGCCCAGGGTGCCGACGGATGGGTCGAAGTCGGAGGCACCAGCGTCTCCTCGCCGATCATCGCGAGCGTCTACGCACTGGCCGGAAACACCTCTCAGGTCGTCAACGGCTCGTATCCGTACAGCCACACGTCGGCGCTCAACGACGTCACTTCAGGCAGCAACGGCTCCTGCGGCGGCAGTTACCTGTGCACCGCGGGTCCGGGATACGACGGGCCGACCGGCCTCGGCACGCCCAAGGGCACCGGCGCCTTTTGACGGCGGCGCCCTCTGGACGACAAGGGCTGGACTCGCACCGCACTGATGCGGCGCGAGCCCAGCCCTTGCCTCCCCTCAGCCCTCCAGCCAGCCATGGAACAGTCCGCCGTCTCGCGCCAACTGCGCCTGCTGCGCGCCCTCGGCCTGGTCACCGGCCGCCGCGACAGCAGGCGCATCGTCTACGGCCTCTACGACGACCACGTCGCCCAACTACTGGACCAGGCCGTCCACCACATCGAGCACCTGCACCTCGGCGTCCGCGACCTCGGCTGACGCACAGCATCCAGGAGCAGTGCGTCAGTTGAGGTGTGCCACCTGCTGCGGCGCCGGGGCCGCGCGCAGCCGGTCGGGCAGCGTGCCGTCGTCGGGCGTTCCGGCCCGAAGCCAGGCCCCCACCGCCTCGGCGTCGGCTTCCGTCGCCTGCGGACCGAGGCGTACGACGACACCACTCGGCCTGCGGTCGGCCCCGCACGGCTGTACGGCGGCGTGCAGCCCGCGGCGCCTGCGGCAGTGCAGCACCCTCGCGAGGCAACCGGTGGAGACCATCACCCCTTGCGGGCACTCCCGGACCGCACGGCGCAGGGCGTCCATCACCCGCTCCCTCGCGGCGGCACGGCATGAGCCGCAGACCACGAGGGTGAAAGGGTGGCTCTGACGGCCGCCTGCGGTATCGCTCATCTCTGAGTCTCCTCCGTATGAGTGAAAGGGATCCCCTGTTTGCCGCCGCGTGGTCCCCAACCTGCTGTGGGAATCGGCCAGTTGCGGCTCTGGTGATTTGACAGCACCCGACCGCACCACCAGCCTATGCTCATGACATCCATTTTCAATACGGGGAGTGGTTAGCCATGCGCGTTGCCTTCGTCGGCAAGGGCGGCAGCGGCAAGACGACCCTGTCGGCCCTCTTCTCCCGTCACCTGGCGCACTCGGGAGCGCCGGTCGTCGCGATCGACGGCGACGTCAACCAGCACCTGGCCCACGCCCTCGGCCTCGACGAGGACGAGGTCTTCGCCGCGCCACCGCTCAGCGCACGCACCGGTGAGATCAAGGAATACCTGCGCGGCACGAATCCGCGGATCCCTTCCATCGAAGCCATGGTGAAGACGACCCCGCCCGGACGCGGCTCCCGGCTGCTGCGACTGCTCGGCGACGACGAGATCCACAGCCACCACGTCCAGGAGGTCAGCGGCGTACCGCTCATGGTCACCGGCGCCTTCGCGGAGAGCGACCTGGGAGTGGCCTGCTACCACTCCAAGCTGGGCGCGGTCGAGCTGTACCTCAACCACCTCGTGGACGGACCCGGCGAGTACGTCGTCGTCGACATGACCGCCGGCGCCGACGCCTTCGCCTCCGGCCTGTTCACCCGCTTCGACATGACGTTCCTGGTCGTCGAGCCGACCCGCAAGAGCGTCTCGGTGTACCGCCAGTACCGCGACCATGCGGCCGAGTTAGACGTCCCCGTCGCCGTCGTCGGCAACAAGGTGACAGGCGAGGACGACCTGCTCTTCCTCAAGGAGCACGTCGGCGACGATCTGCTCGCGCACTTCGCGCATTCCTCCTACGTACGCGCAAAGGAACAGGGCCGCGGCCACGGCGAGCTGGAGCCGCACAACACCCGCACCCTGGACCTGCTGCGCGCGGCCGTGGACGCCCGCCCCAAGGACTGGGCGGCCTTCCAGAAGCACGCCGTGGAGTTCCACCTGCGCAACGCCGCCGCCTGGGCCAACGAGGCCACCGGCCAGGACCTCGCCGCCCAGGTCGACCCGGACTTCCATCACGGCCCCGCAGCCCTGACCGTCTTCGCCTGACCCCACCCCTCCACCAAAAGAACCACAGAACAGGACAGCCCTTCATGTCACTCGACGTCTCCCCGCAGCTGCTCGCCGAAGCCGAGAAGGGCGAGGTACGGGAGCAGGACTTCATGGAAACGGTGCGCACCTCCCTGCCGTACGCCTACGACCTCATCGCGCGCCTCGCCGAGGAACTGCGGTCCGGCACGGCGGAGTTCGCCGACAACCAGACCCCGCCGCCCTCCGAGAAGGAGCGCGGCCAGCTCCTGCGCGCCCTGTCCAGCGACGCCATCCGCGGCAGCCTGGAATGCCACTTCGGCATCGCCCTCGCCTTCCAGAACTGCCACCGCGTCGCCGCCTTCCACTCCGAGGCACGCGGCGGCGAGACCCACATCCGCTTCACCTCGTTCCGGGCGCAGATCCTCAACCAGTCACCGGAGTTCCGCGACTGCTGAACCACTGGCGGTCGCGAGCGCCGACTGCCGGAACCGGCGTTCGGCAGTCAGGCCGCCCACTTCGTCCCCTCGGCGGCCGTCGCCCACCAGGACACCCGGTCCTCGTGAGCGACGGCCGCCAACACTTGTCCCGGCGGCATCCGCCGCACCCCCTACCTGCGCAGCCCCCGAGCAGTCGTACGCATGGTCAAGAGATGGCAACGGTTTTCATCTGACATTGATCTGAAAATCATTTCCATCTAGCGTCGAAGGTGTCGCCACACGGTCGGCGCGTGTCTGCCGCGCGCCCGGCATCGCCAGAAGGAGCTCCCGCATGTCCACCGCCCCCGCCTCCCGTTCCATCCGGCCGACCGCGAGGATCGCACTGGTCACCGCGACGGCCGCCCTGACGGCCGTGACGGCGACCGCCTGCTCGACCTCGTCCTCGCACACCACCGACACCGCCGCGACCGGCAGCGACAGCGGCTCGGGCAAGACGATCCAGGTGACGGCGGCCGAGAACTTCTGGGGCAGCATCGCCTCCCAGCTCGGCGGCAGCCACGTGAAGGTGACCAGCATCATCGCCAACCCGGCCACCGACCCGCACGACTACGAGCCGACCGCCGCCGACGCCCGCACCGTGGCCGCAGCCCAGTACACGATCGTCAACGGCATCGGCTACGACGCCTGGGCCGACAAGCTGCTCGCCGCCAACCCCGGCAGCGACCGCACCCAGCTCAAGGTCGGCGACCTGGTCGGCATCAAACCAGGCGGCAACCCGCACCGCTGGTACTCCCCGGACAACGTCCACCAGGTCATCGAGAAGATCACCGCCGACTACAAGAAGATCGACCCGGCCGACGC
>NZ_JBFAWG010000036.1:0-69895 GCF_040680215.1 Streptomyces sp. NPDC052107 | reverse complement strand
CGCCCGGTTACATTCCGAACCCGGAAGCTAAGCCTCACAGCGCCGATGGTACTGCAGGGGGGACCCTGTGGGAGAGTAGGACGCCGCCGAACAATTCTTATAAAAAGGTCGGATCCTGAACTTCGGTTCGGGGTCCGACCTTTTTACCTTTCGCTTAACGTGTCGTTCACCCTGCGCACCCAGCATCCAGCACATGGGAACTGCTGCAATGCTCAGGGCCGCCGGCGTCGGAGTCGGTGACGAGGTCGTCGTACCTGCTTTCGGGAACGTCGAGGTCGCCGAGGCCGTGACCCTGGCTGGTGCGCTCCCGGTGTTCGCCGACATAGACCCGGTGACCTACTGCCTCGACCCCGGCGCTGTCGAGGCGGCCGTAACTCCGCGTACGGCCGCGGTCGTTGTCGTACACCGGTTCGGACGGTGGGCCGATGTGCGGCGGTTGCACGCGCTCGGGCAGCGGCACGAGGTACTGGTGCTGGAGCAGGGCGAGTCCGAGGCGCCGTACGACGAGATAGCGCAGCGCAGGGAGCGGGCCGCCTACCTTGACGCCAAGCTCAAGGGCGTACGGACGCCGGACGGCGGGGACGGGCACACCTACCAGCAGTACGTCGTGCGGGTGCCGGGGAACGGCAGGCCGGACCGGGACGCCTTCGCGATGGCCTTGCGGGCCAAGGGAGTTGAGTGCCGGGTGCCGGTCAAGACGCCCGTGCACCGGCTGCCGGAGTTCCGTCGGTGCGTGTCCCTGCCGGAGACCGAGCTGGCCGCCGACGAGACGCTGACGCTGCCCGTGGACGCCGCGCTCACCAAGCGGGAGATGCAGCGGATCGTGTCCGCGTGCAACGCGCTCGGGGGACTGCTGCAGCCCGCCTACTGAGTGGGTTCCGAACGAATTTGGGAACTCGGGCCTGCTCGGGGTACAGTTTCTCCGTCGCCGCGAGGGAAACCTCGACAACGACAAGCCCCTATAGCTCAGTCGGCAGAGCGTCTCCATGGTAAGGAGAAGGTCAACGGTTCGATTCCGTTTGGGGGCTCCAGCAGAAAAGGCCTCACCCTTCCGGGTGAGGCCTTTTTCGTTCTGATGCCGGCTCAGGCCTCCTTGTGGATTCCCGGGACACGCATCGCCAGGATCGCCATGTCGTCCGACGGGGCGTCCGACGCGAACCGTTCCACCGCGCGCATGATGCGGGCGGCGACCGCACCCGCCGTCAGGCCCGTGCACGTCGTGAGGACGTCGGCGAGACCGTCGTCGCCCAGCATGCGCGTGCCCTCGCGGCGTTCGGTGACGCCGTCCGTGACGCACAGGAGCACGTCGCCGGGATCGAGGGTGACGGTCTCCTCGTGCAGTTCCAGGTCCTCGATCACGCCCAGCAGCGGCTGCGGTTCGGCGGCCGGCGTCACCGTGCCGTCCTGACGCAGGCGCAGCGGGAGCGGATGGCCGGCGCAGACCACCTTCAGCTCGGCGCTGCCGTCCTCCTGCGGGCGCATCTCGCCGTAGAGCAGGGTCAGGAAGCGGCTGCGGTCGCCCTCGTCGAGGATCGCGGAGTTCAGGCGCTGCAGGACCGCCGGTCCGGACAGGCCCTCGCGGGCCAGCAGGCGCAGGGCGTGCCGGGCCAGGCCGGTGACCGCGGCAGCGTTCGGGCCCGTACCGCAGACGTCGCCGATGGCGAAGCCGTAGGCGCCGTTGCCGATCGGGAAGAGGTCGTAGAAGTCGCCGCCGACCTCGTTGCCCTCGCCGGCCGCGCGGTAGATGACCTCCACCTCGACGCCGTCGATCTGCGGCAGGCCCGGCGGGAGCAGGCTGCGCTGGAGGGACTGGCTGATGGCCGTGCGCTCCGAGTACAGGCGGGCGTTGTCCAGGGCGAGCGCGGCCCGGCGGGACAGGTCCTCGGCCAGTTCCAGGATTTCCTGGCGGAAGTGTTCGTCGGTGGGCTTGCCGAGGGTCAGCATGCCGATGACGCGGTTGCGGGCCACGAGGGGCAGGACGACCGTCTCGCCGCCGACCGCGGAGGCCGTGGCGAGGGTCGGGCCGATGCCCGAGGAGATCTGGCGCGTGGGGCCGCCGGACAGGCCGAGGCTGCGCATGGAGGTGCGCAGGGCCGCCCGGTGGGCGACCTCGCCGGGGGTGGTCCAGACGCGGGCGCCGGGGGTCGGTACCGGGTCCGGCGGCGGGATCTTCGACAGTAGCGACTTGATGCCGTCGATGAGGTCTTCGTCCTCGTGCAGGACGTACGACAGATACGGCTCGGAGGCCTGGTCGGCAATCGTATAGACGGCGCACCAGGTGGCCAGCGTGGGGACTGTCATCTGGGCCATCAGGGCCAGCGTCTGGTCGCGGTCCAGGGTGCCGGCCAGCAGGTCGGAGGCCTCGACCAGGAAGCTCAGGGAGCCGCGGCGCAGCCGCTCCAGCTCGCCCAGGCGGGCCGACTCGACGGCCAGGGCGATGCGGTCGGCGGCGAACTGCAGGCGCAGCGCCTCCTCGTTGGAGTACCGGCCCGGTGCCTCGGCCGCGACGCCCAGGGAGCCGGTGAGGCGGCCCTCGACCTTCAGCGGGACCGTGACGACCGAGCGCATACCGGTGCCGGACAGCAGCGGTACGGCGCCGGGTACGGCGGTGAGGTCGTCGTGCACGGCCGGCATGCGTGCGGAGCCGTAGCGGCCGGGGCCGGCCTCCACGGGCACGCGCGCGAAGCGCTGGCGGGCGGAGGGCAGGCCCGTGGAGGCACGGACCTCCAGTTCGGTCTCGTCGTCGGTGGCCAGCAGCAGGAAAGCCGAGTCGCCGTCGAGCATGTCGCGGGCGCGCTCCACCGTGCGCTGCAGGAGGCCGTCGAGGTCGTCCGGGGCGGGGGAGCCGATGAAGACCTCGAAGGGGTCGGTGCTCTGGCCGTCGGAGGTCGGGGCCTGGTCGCCGGCCGGGACGCGCGGCGGGCTCTGCAGCACGGCACGCTCGTCGTCGCGGACCAGGAGGCAGACGGTGGAGGGTTCGCCGCCGGTGTCGCGGACTCTGAGGTGGGAGGCGTAGACATGGGCCACCCGGCCGTCGGCGCCGCGGATGCCGTAGCTGCCCTCCCAGCGGGAGAGCTGCAGGGCCTCGGCCACGCCGGTGCTGGTGCCCGGGGTGTGCGGCCAGGCCGCCAGTTCGGTGACGGGCCTGCCGATGACCTCGGCGGACGAATAGCCGAACAGTTCTTCGGCATCCTCGTTCCAGGAGGTGATCGAGCCCTTGCGGTCGACCTGGAGGACCGCGACGCGGACCCGGCCGTCGGCCAGCGGCAGCAGGTCGGCCGGGAGGGACGGGCCGGCGGTGCGGGTGCCGACCGGGCGTTCGGGGAGGTTGAGCTGGAACCAGACGTTCTTGTGGGTGGGCGAGTAGTCGACGCCCCAGCGGGTGGCCAGGGCCGCGCACAGCTGCAGGCCGCGGCCGCCCTCGCGGTCGGGGCTGCCCATGGTGGCGGCGGAGTTCTGGAGGGGTACCTCGCGCTCCGGGTAGCGGTCCGAGACCTCGATGCGCACACCGTCCTCGGCGCGCAGGCACAGGACGTCCGCGTGCGTGCCCGCATGCACGACCGCGTTGGTCACCAGCTCGCTGGTGAGGACCACGGCGTCGTCGACGATGTCGGCGAAGCCCCAGCCCTGGAGGGTGTCGCGGACGAAGGACCGGGCAGTCGCTACCGATCGCCCCACGGGCTCGAACGTGGCGGCCGCGCGCGCGGTGATCACAGAACTCCTCGACCCGTTGTCTACGTGCAGGGCTGCGTGGCCGTCGGGCTCGCGCCGCTGATGCGGCATCAGCTCGCCCGTCGGCTGTGGCTCCGGGGGCTGTTCCCCGGGGATGACTCCGGTGGTCATGGTCTGCGGCCGCCCCTCCGATGCCCGCTCGTTCTCGTGCCACCGCCCAAGCCGGTCGGACCGGTGCGGCTGGACAGCCGCATGCAAGGTTACTTACCTTCACGGTCCGAGCGGGTGCCGGTCGCCGGTGTTTACCCCCCATGGTGTGCGGACGATGTGCGAAGCTGCCGAACTGTTATGGCCTGGCTCAGCCGGGGTGAAACACTGGGCAAGCTTCTGATGAAGGTCGGGTCAGCCTGCGTGTGTTCCGTGTACAGCGGGCAGCAGCCTCTGGTGTGGCCGGATCTCGTCTGGCAGAAATACGCAGGAGTAACCGGTACGCGGAAGTAACCGGTATGCCGATGACCGGCACGCCGGGCCGAAGCGGCCGAGCACAGCAGTAACGGTCTACCCCTCCGGGAGGGACACAGTGGAGTCTGGCGCGGCGACGCGTGGCACGAAGACGCGCGCGAAAGGCGGACCGTCCCTGGGCAAGCGCGGCGAGACCACCGCCGTGGACACGGCTGCCCTGAACCGGCTGCTGGCGGCTCTCGTCTCGATGCGTGACGGGAACTTCCGCAAGCGGCTCACCGTCTCCGGGGACGGTGTGATGTCGGAGATCGCGGCCGTCTTCAACGAGGTGGCCGACCGGAACCTGCATCTGACCGGTGAGCTGTCCCGGGTGCGGCGCATGGTGGGCCGTGAGGGCAAACTCACGGAGCGGCTGGAGACGGGGGCCTGCGAGGGCTCCTGGGCGTCCGCGATCGACGCCTCCAACGCTCTGGTCGACGATCTCGTGTGGCCGGTGTCGGAGGTCAGCCGGGTGCTCACGGCGGTCGCCGAGGGTGATCTGTCGCCGCGGATGGAGTTGCGGACGCAGGCATTGGACGGCGGCACCGGGCATCCGCTGCGGGGTGAGTTCCTGAAGGTCGGCCGTACCGTCAACAACCTGGTCGACCAGCTGTCCACGTTCACGGACGAGGTCACGCGCGTGGCCAGCGAGGTCGGCACCGAGGGCAAGCTCGGCGGTCAGGCCCGGGTGCGCGGTATGTCTGGTTCGTGGAAGGACCTGACCGAGTCCGTCAACACCATGGCACGGCAGCTGACCGCCCAGGTGCGTGACATCGCCCTGGTGACGACGGCGGTGGCGCGGGGTGACCTGTCACGCAAGGTGACCGTGCAGGTCGCCGGCGAGATGCTGGAGCTGAAGAACACCGTCAACACGATGGTGGAGCAGCTGTCGTCCTTCTCGGTCGAGGTGACCCGGGTCGCCCGTGAGGTGGGCACCGAGGGCATCCTGGGCGGTCAGGCGCAGGTGCCGGGTGTGGCCGGTGTGTGGAAGGAGCTCACCGACTCCGTCAACACGATGGCGGGCAACCTGACCGCGCAGGTGCGAGGCATCTCGCAGGTCACGACCGCTGTCGCCAGTGGCGATCTGTCGCAGAAGGTGACGGTTCCGGCGCGCGGCGAGGTCGCGCAGCTCGCCGAGACGATCAACCAGATGACCGAGACGCTGCGGATCTTCGCGGACGAGGTCACCCGCGTGGCGAACGAGGTCGGCGCGGAGGGCCGGCTCGGCGGGCAGGCGAACGTGCCGGGCGCCGCCGGCACGTGGAAGGACCTGACGGACTCCGTCAACACGGTCTTCCGGAACCTGACCACGCAGGTGCGGGACATCGCCACGGTGACGACGGCCGTGGCCAACGGTGACCTGTCGCAGAAGGTCACGGTCGACGTGGCCGGCGAGATGCTGGAGCTGAAGAACACCGTCAATGGGATGGTGGACCAGCTGTCGGCGTTCGGTGCCGAGGTGACGCGGGTCGCGCGGGAGATCGGTGTCGAGGGTGAGCTGGGCGGCCAGGCGCAGGTGCCGGGTGCTGCCGGTGCCTGGAAGGACCTGACCGACTCCGTCAACACCGCGTTCCGCAACCTCACCGGGCAGGTGCGCAACATCGCCCAGGTGACCACGGCGGTGGCCAACGGCGACCTCTCCCAGAAGGTCACCGTGGACGTCTCGGGCGAGATGCTGAAGCTGAAGAACACCGTGAACACGATGGTGGACCAGCTGTCGAGCTTCGCCGACCAGGTCACGCGGATGGCCCGGGACGTGGGTACGGAGGGCCGGCTGGGCGGTCAGGCCCGGGTGGACGGCGTGTCGGGCACGTGGAAGGAGCTGACGGACTCCGTCAACTTCATGGCCGGCAACCTGACCTCGCAGGTGCGGCAGATCGCCCAGGTGACGACGGCCGTGGCGCGCGGTGACCTGTCGCAGAAGATCGACGTTGACGCACGTGGCGAGATTCTCGAACTGAAGAACACGATCAACACGATGGTTGATCAGCTGTCCGCCTTCGCCGACCAGGTGACCCGGGTGGCGCGTGACGTGGGTACCGAGGGCCGCCTCGGCGGTCAGGCGCAGGTGCCGGGTGTGGCCGGTGTGTGGCGGGACCTGACCGACTCCGTGAACGGCATGGCGGGCAACCTGACGGCCCAGGTCCGCAACATCGCGCAGGTCGCGACGGCCGTGGCGCGCGGTGACCTCTCCCAGAAGATCACCGTGGACGCGCGCGGGGAGATCCTGGAGCTGAAGAACACCCTGAACACGATGGTGGACCAGCTGTCGTCGTTCGCCCAGGAGGTCACCCGGGTGGCCCGTGAGGTGGGTACGGAGGGCATCCTCGGCGGTCAGGCCGAGGTGCAGGGTGTGTCCGGCACCTGGAAGGACCTCACGCAGTCCGTGAACTTCATGGCGAACAACCTGACGATCCAGGTGCGCAACATCGCCGAGGTCACGACCGCGGTCGCCAAGGGCGACCTGTCGAAGAAGATCACTGTTGACGCGAAGGGCGAGATCCTCGAGCTCGTCACGACGGTCAACACCATGGTCGATCAGCTGTCCAGCTTCGCCGAGCAGGTGACCCGGGTGGCCCGTGAGGTGGGCACCGAGGGCATCCTGGGCGGTCAGGCGCACGTGCCGGGTGTCACCGGTATCTGGAAGGACCTGAGCAACAACGTCAACCTGATGGCCAACAACCTGACCATGCAGGTGCGGAACATCTCCCAGGTCGCCTCGGCCGTGGCCAACGGCGACCTGACGCGTCAGGTGACGATCGAGGCGCGCGGTGAGGTCGCCCAGCTCGCCGACACCATCAACATCATGGTCAAGACGCTGAGTTCGTTCGCGGACCAGGTCACCAAGGTGGCCCGCGAGGTGGGTACGGACGGCATCCTGGGCGGCCAGGCGCACGTACCGGGTGTGGCCGGCACCTGGAAGGACCTCACCGAGTCCGTGAACCAGATGGCGTCCAACCTGACCGGTCAGGTGCGCAACATCGCCATGGTCACCACGGCGATCGCCAAGGGTGACCTGACGAAGAAGATCGACATTGACGCGCGCGGCGAGATTCTTGAGCTGAAGACGACGATCAACACGATGGTTGATCAGCTGTCCAGCTTCGCCGAGGAGGTCACGCGCGTGGCCCGTGAGGTGGGCACGGAGGGACAGCTCGGCGGCCAGGCACGCGTGCGTGACGTCGACGGAACCTGGCGGGACCTGACCGAGTCGGTGAACGAGATGGCCGGGAACCTGACCCGGCAGGTGCGTGCCATCGCGCGCGTGGCGACCGCGGTGACCCGCGGCGACCTGAACCTGAAGATCGACGTCGACGCGTCCGGCGAGATCCAGGAACTGCAGGACTACATCAACAAGATGATCGCCAACCTGCGCGACACCACGATCGCCAACAAGGAGCAGGACTGGCTCAAGGGCAACCTGGCCCGTATCTCCGGCCTCATGCAGGGCCGCCGGGACCTGGAGGACGTGGCCTCGCTGATCATGAGCGAGCTGACGCCGGTCGTCTCCGCGCAGCACGGCGCGTTCTTCCTGACGATGCCGCTCATGGAGGGCAAGGACGTCGGTGACGGCGAGGACAACTACGAGCTGCGGATGCTGGGCTCGTACGGCTACTCGATGGGCTCCATGCCGACGTCGTTCCGGCCCGGTGAGGCGCTGGTCGGCACGGCAGCCCAGGAGAGGCGCGCGATCCTGGTGGAGAACGCGCCCAGTGGCTATCTGAAGATCTCCTCCGGTCTCGGCGAGGCCCCGCCGTCGCAGGTGATCGTGCTGCCGGTGCTGTTCGAGGGCAATGTGCTCGGTGTGATCGAGCTCGCCTCCTTCACCCCGTTCACGCAGATCCAGAAGGACTTCCTCAACCAGATCGCCGAGATGATCGCGACGAGCGTCAACACCATCTCGGTCAACACCAAGACCGAGCAGCTGCTGAAGCAGTCGCAGGAACTGACCGAGCAACTGCGGGAGCGCTCGGCCGAGTTGGAGAACCGGCAGAAGGCGCTGCAGGCCTCCAACGCCGAACTGGAGGAGAAGGCCGAGCTGCTGGCCCGGCAGAACCGCGACATCGAGGTGAAGAACACCGAGATCGAGGAGGCCCGGCAGGTCCTGGAGGAGCGCGCCGAGCAGCTCGCGGTGTCGATGCGCTACAAGAGCGAGTTCCTCGCCAACATGTCGCACGAGCTGCGTACGCCGCTCAACTCGCTGCTGATTCTGGCCAAGTTGCTCGCCGACAACGCCGAGGGCAACCTCTCGCCGAAGCAGGTGGAGTTCGCCGAGACCATCCACGGCGCCGGCTCCGACCTGCTGCAGCTGATCAACGACATCCTCGACCTGTCGAAGGTCGAGGCGGGCAAGATGGACGTCTCGCCGACGCGTATCGCGCTCGTGCAGCTCGTGGACTACGTGGAGGCCACCTTCCGGCCGCTGACCGCGGAGAAGGGCCTGGACCTGTCCGTACGGGTCTCCCCGGAGCTGCCCGCGACCCTGCACACCGACGAGCAGCGGCTGCTGCAGGTGCTGCGCAACCTGCTGTCGAACGCGGTGAAGTTCACCGACTCCGGATCGGTGGAGCTGGTGATCAGGCCGGCCGGCGCAGACGTGCCCGTGGGCATCCGGGAGCAGCTGCTGGAGACCGGCTCGCTGGCCGATCCGGACGGGCCACTGATCGCGTTCTCGGTGACGGACACCGGCATCGGCATCGCGGCCAGCAAGATGCGGGTGATCTTCGAGGCGTTCAAGCAGGCGGACGGCACCACCAGCCGCAAGTACGGCGGCACCGGCCTCGGTCTGTCGATCTCCCGGGAGATCGCGCAGCTGCTCGGCGGGGAGATCCACGCGCAGAGCGAACCGGGCCGCGGCTCGACGTTCACGCTGTACCTGCCGCTGCACCCGAGCGAACTGCCGCCGCAGGGCTACCAGCAGTCCGTGCCCCCGCTGGGGGCGGGCGAGCTGCTGGCCTCCGAGGCCGAGCGGTCCTCGGAGCTGTCCGCCGTGGAGATCGAGACCCCGGCCGAGGTGAAGTCGTACCGCGAGACGCAGAACGGACCCGCGGCGCTCTTCCGGCGCCGGCGCCGGGGTCTGCCGCAGGGTGAGCAGCGGTCCGAGCCGTGGGCGGCGGTGCCGGAGCAGGAGAGCGCGCCGCAGTCCGCGCGCGGGGTGCGGTTCGGCGGCGAGAAGGTGCTGATCGTCGACGACGACATCCGCAACGTGTTCGCCCTGACCAGCGTCCTGGAGCAGCACGGTCTGTCGGTGCTGTACGCCGAGAACGGCCGCGAGGGCATCGAGGTGCTGGAGCAGCACGACGACGTGGCGGTCGTGCTGATGGACATCATGATGCCGGAGATGGACGGGTACGCGACGACCACGGCGATCCGCAGGATGCCGCAGTTCGCCGGGCTGCCGATCATCGCGCTGACCGCGAAGGCGATGAAGGGCGACCGGGAGAAGGCGATCGAGTCCGGTGCCTCCGACTACGTGACCAAGCCGGTCGACCCGGATCATCTGCTGGCCGTGATGCAGCAGTGGATGGGTGGAAAGTGACGAGATCGGCGCTCCGGGATGTGAACACCCGGGGAACCCTTGGCGTGGGTCGGGAGTTGTCCACTTGAGGTGAGGGCGAAGGTACGGCTTAAGGTGGCCTGCGAACGGATGGGAATGCCGGATTCCGGGAACCATCCCGGCCCCCGCCGCGTTTCCGGTACGTGCACAGTGACATCGCGGTGACAGGGTGTGGCGACGGGCGGGGTGCGGCTACGATGACCGGCACAAGGACGGGCGGCGAAAGGGAGTCGTCCCCTGGGGCGGCGCCCGGTGTACCGCCGGGGCGAGGAGGGCGGGCCATGGTGCAGAAGGCCAAGATCCTCCTGGTCGATGACCGGCCGGAGAATCTGCTGGCGCTGGAGGCGATCCTCTCTGCGCTCGATCAGACGCTGGTGCGGGCATCGTCCGGGGAGGAAGCGCTCAAGGCACTGCTCACGGACGATTTCGCGGTCATTCTGCTGGACGTCCAGATGCCGGGCATGGACGGATTCGAGACCGCCGCGCACATCAAGCGGCGCGAGCGGACCCGGGACATCCCGATCATCTTCCTCACGGCGATCAACCACGGCCCGCACCACACCTTCCGGGGTTATGCGGCGGGCGCGGTCGACTACATCTCCAAGCCCTTCGACCCGTGGGTGCTGCGCGCGAAGGTCTCGGTGTTCGTCGAGCTGTACATGAAGAACTGCCAGCTGCGGGAGCAGGCGGCACTGCTGCGGCTGCAGTTGGAGGGCGGCGGCAAGGGCGCGGTCGGCGGCAAGGAGTCCGCCGGGCTGCTCGCCGAGCTGTCCGCGCGGCTCGCGGCCGTCGAGGAGCAGGCCGAGGCCCTGTCCAAGCAGCTGGACGACGATTCGGCGGACGCGGCCGCGGTGGCCACGGCGGCCCATCTGGAGCGCAAACTCACCGGGTTGCGGCGCGCGCTCGACGCCCTGGAGCCGGGCGCCGGCCCGGGCGGCTCGTCGGTGCCGGCGCAGAACTGACATGTGCCCGGGCGGCGGTTGCCGGTGAGCGTGCGTCAGTTCCGGTCTCCCGCAAGGGCGACACGAACGGGTGAAGCTGTGGGCACACGTGTCCGCTGTCGTCTCCCCCGGTAACCTCACACCCATGGCCTCACGTCCCTCCGCAGCCAAGAAGCAGCCCGCCAGGAAGGCGGCCGCTCCGGCGAAGGCTCCGGCGAAGAAGGCCGCAGCGAAGAAGGCCCCGGCCAAGAAGGCCCCGGCCAGGAAGTCCGCGCCGCCGAAGCCGGCGCCCAGCCCCACCGGGGGCGTGTACCGGCTCGCGCGCGCCCTCTGGCTGGGCCTCGCGCACGCCGTCGGCGCCGTCTTCCGCGGCATAGGGCAGGGCGCGAGGAACCTCGATCCGGCCCACCGCAAGGACGGCATCGCGCTGCTGCTGTTCGGCATCGCGCTGATCGTCGCGGCCGGCACCTGGGCCGACCTGAAGGGCCCGGTCGGCGATCTGGTGGAGATCCTCGTCACCGGCGCCTTCGGCCGGCTCGACCTGCTGGTGCCGATACTGCTCGCGGTGATCGCCGTACGGTTCATCCGGCACCCGGAGCAGCCCGAGGCCAACGGGCGGATCGTGATCGGCCTGTCCGCGCTCGTCATCGGCGTGCTCGGGCAGGTCCACATCGCATGCGGTTCGCCCGCCCGCAGCGACGGCATGCAGGCCATAAGAGACGCCGGCGGACTCATCGGCTGGGCGGCGGCCACCCCGCTGACGTACTCCATGAGCGACGCGCTCGCCGTACCGCTGCTGGTGCTGCTGACGATCTTCGGGCTGCTCGTGGTGACCGCCACCCCGGTCAACGCCGTCCCGCAGCGGCTGCGGGCGCTCGCCGTACGCCTGGGCGTGCTGCACGACCACGGGGCGGAGGAGTTCACCGAGGACGACGAGCGCTACGACGAGCAGTGGCGCGAGGCGCTGCCCGCGCGCTCCCGTAAGCGCTCGTCCGCCCCCCGGGCGTACGACCCCGACGGCGCGGAGGAGGAGGCCCTCTCGCAGCGCCGTGGCCGCCCCAGGCGCTCCGCGGTGCCCCAGCCGGATCCACAGCGCCGGATGGACGCTGTGGACGTCGCCGCGGCCGCCGCCGCGGCGCTCGACGGAGCGGTGCTGCACGGCATGCCGCCCTCCCCGCTGGTCGCGGACCTCACCCAGGGCGTCAGCGTGGGCGACCGGGAGGAGACCACGCCGGTGCCCAATCCGGCGCCGGCCCCCGTGCCCGCCCCGACGCCGTTTCCGGCCGCGCGCCCCAAGCAGGAGAAGCTCAAGGTCGAGACCGTCCCCGACCTCACCAAGAAGGCCCCCGAGGAGCCGCGCGAGCTGCCACCGCGCGCGGAGCAGCTCCAGCTCTCCGGGGACGTCACCTACGCGCTGCCGTCGCTGGACCTGCTCACGCGCGGCGGCCCCGGCAAGGCGCGCAGCGCCGCGAACGACGCGGTCGTCGCCTCGCTCACCCAGGTCTTCACCGAGTTCAAGGTCGACGCCGCCGTCACCGGCTTCACCCGCGGCCCGACGGTCACCCGCTACGAGGTCGAGCTCGGCCCCGCCGTGAAGGTCGAGCGGATCACCGCGCTGACCAAGAACATCGCGTACGCCGTCGCCAGCCCGGACGTGCGGATCATCAGCCCGATCCCCGGCAAGTCCGCGGTCGGCATCGAGATCCCGAACACCGACCGGGAGATGGTCAACCTCGGCGACGTGCTGCGTCTCGCGGAGTCCGCCGAGGACGACGACCCGATGCTCGTCGCCTTCGGCAAGGACGTCGAGGGCGGGTACGTGATGCACTCGCTGGCGAAGATGCCGCACATGCTGGTCGCCGGTGCGACCGGTTCCGGCAAGTCGTCCTGCATCAACTGCCTGATCACCTCGGTCATGATGCGGGCGACCCCGGAGGACGTCCGGATGATCCTGGTCGACCCCAAGCGCGTGGAGCTGACCGCCTACGAGGGCGTCCCGCACCTGATCACGCCGATCATCACCAACCCCAAGCGGGCCGCCGAGGCGCTGCAGTGGGTCGTACGCGAGATGGACCTGCGCTACGACGACCTGGCGGCGTACGGCTACCGGCACATCGACGACTTCAACCAGGCCGTCCGCGACGGCAAGGTCAAGCTGCCCGAGGGCAGCGAGCGCGAGCTGCAGCCGTACCCGTACCTGCTCGTGATCGTGGACGAACTGGCCGACCTGATGATGGTCGCCCCGCGCGACGTCGAGGACGCGATCGTGCGCATCACCCAGCTCGCGCGCGCGGCCGGCATCCATCTGGTGCTCGCCACCCAGCGCCCGTCGGTCGACGTGGTCACCGGTCTCATCAAGGCCAACGTGCCCTCCCGGCTCGCCTTCGCCACCTCCTCGCTCGCCGACTCCCGGGTCATCCTCGACCAGCCCGGCGCCGAGAAGCTGATCGGCAAGGGCGACGGCCTGTTCCTGCCGATGGGCGCGAACAAGCCGACCCGTATGCAGGGCGCGTTCGTCACCGAGGCCGAGGTCGCGGCCGTCGTACAGCACTGCAAGGACCAGATGGCGCCGGTCTTCCGGGAGGACGTCACGGTCGGCACCAAGCAGAAGAAGGAGATCGACGAGGACATCGGCGACGACCTGGACCTGCTGTGCCAGGCGGCCGAGCTGGTCGTCTCCACCCAGTTCGGGTCGACCTCCATGCTCCAGCGCAAGCTGCGCGTCGGCTTCGCCAAGGCCGGGCGGCTCATGGACCTCATGGAGTCCCGCAACATCGTGGGGCCGAGCGAGGGATCCAAGGCGCGTGACGTTCTTGTGAAGCCTGAGGAGCTGGACGGCGTGCTCGCCATGATTCGCGGGGAGTCTGAGGAGTAGGGCGAAGGGCCGTCCGGCGGACGCCGGTTACGCCGGGTGGCGGGCGTCGTCGTGATCCACCCGTTAGAGAGCGTCGAGCAACCGTTTCCCTTCGTCGTACGTCCAGTTGAGCGAAAGGACAGATGGGCGTCCCACCATGGGGTGCCTACCTGTCGAATCATAGGAATGTCCGGCCATTCCTATGGCGCACAAGTCAGACCGCCCGGTTGCCCCACCCTTTCGTACCCCCCCTAGACTGAGCTTCCAGCACAGGTGGCTACACGCTCGAAAGGCGCCCCCGTGTCCATCGGCAACTCCCCTGAAGACGAGCGTCCGTTCCAAGACGAGTCCCAGGAAGCCCGTGTCTCCGTGGGCCGCGCCCTGCAGCAGGCGCGGATCGCGGCCGGGCTCACCGTGGACGACGTCAGTACTGCCACTCGTGTCCGTGTCGCCATCATCCACGCCATCGAGGCGGACGACTTCGGCCCCTGTGGCGGCGATGTGTACGCCCGCGGACACCTCCGCACGCTGGCGAAGGCCGTCCACCTCGATCCCGCACCCCTGATCGCCCAGTACGACGCCGAGCACGGCGGCCGTCCCGCACCCACCCCGGCAGCACCCCTGTTCGAGGCCGAACGGATCCGGCCGGAGCGGCGCGGGCCGAACTGGACCGCCGCCATGGTCGCCGCGATCGTCGTGGTGATCGGCTTCGTCGGCTTCACCGCGGTCAAGGGCGGCGACTCGGGCAACGATGCGAAGTCGCAGGTCGCCGGGGGCGGCGGCACGCCGGCGCCGAGCAAGTCCGCCTCGCCCACGCCGAAGAAGGACAAGCCCCCCACACCGACCACCGAGCCGTCCGACAGCGCCATCGCGGCCGCGCCCCAGGACAAGGTGACCGTCCAGGTCAGCGCGCCCAACGGACGCAGCTGGATCTCGGCCAAGGACCACAACGGCCAGATGCTCTTCGACGGGCTGCTGAACAAGGGCGAGTCCAAGACCTTCCAGGACAGCTCCAAGATCAACCTGATCCTCGGCGACGCCGGTGCGATCGAGCTGTACGTCAACGGCAAGAAGATCGACGACAACTTCCAGCCGGGCCAGGTGGAGCGCCTCACCTACACGAAGGGCGACCCGGTGGCGGGCTGAGAGGCCCTTGGGGGAGTGCGTGTGTGACGGGGTTGGCCAAGATCGGCCAACCCCGTCGACGTGGGCTGTCCGAGAGACAAAGTAGTCTTGAGCCCATGCCTGAACGCCGTACCGTCGCACTCGTCACTCTCGGCTGCGCCCGTAACGAGGTGGACTCGGAGGAGCTCGCAGGCCGTTTGGAGGCGGACGGCTGGCAGCTCGTCGAGGACGCCGCGGACGCCGACGTCGCCGTGGTCAACACGTGCGGCTTCGTCGAGGCCGCGAAGAAGGACTCCGTCGACGCCCTCCTCGAGGCCAACGACCTCAAGGACCATGGGAGAACCCAGGCCGTCGTGGCGGTGGGCTGCATGGCCGAGCGGTACGGCAAGGAGCTGGCCGAGGCGCTGCCCGAGGCCGACGGCGTGCTCGGCTTCGACGACTACGCCGACATTTCCGATCGCCTGCAGACCATCCTGTCCGGCGGCGTCCACGCCTCCCACACCCCGCGCGACCGCCGCAAGCTGCTCCCGATCAGCCCGGCCGAGCGCCAGGAGTCCGCCGCGTCCGTCGCCCTGCCCGGGCACGGCCCCGCCGACCTGCCGGAGGGCGTGGCGCCCGCCTCCGGCCCCCGCGCGCCCATGCGCCGCCGCCTCGACGGCTCCCCGGTCGCCTCGGTGAAGCTGGCCTCCGGCTGCGACCGGCGTTGCTCCTTCTGCGCCATCCCGTCCTTCCGCGGCTCATTCATCTCCCGCCGCCCCAGCGACGTGCTGAACGAGACACGGTGGCTGGCCGAACAGGGCGTGAAGGAGATCATGCTGGTCTCCGAGAACAACACCTCCTACGGCAAGGACCTGGGCGACATCCGCCTGCTGGAGTCCCTGCTGCCGGAGCTGGCCGAGGTCGACGGCATCGAGCGGGTGCGGGTGAGCTATCTGCAGCCGGCCGAGATGCGTCCCGGCCTGATCGACGTGCTGACCTCCACCCCGAAGGTCGCCCCGTACTTCGACCTGTCCTTCCAGCACTCCGCGCCCGGCGTGCTGCGCGCCATGCGCCGCTTCGGTGACACCGACCGCTTCCTGGAGCTGCTGGACACGATCCGCTCCAAGGCGCCCGAGGCCGGTGTGCGCTCCAACTTCATCGTCGGCTTCCCCGGCGAGAGCGAGGCGGACCTGGCCGAGCTGGAGCGCTTCCTGAACGGCGCCCGCCTGGACGCCATCGGCGTCTTCGGCTACTCCGACGAGGAGGGCACGGAGGCGGCGACGTACGACAACAAGCTCGACGAGGACGTAGTGGCCGAGCGCCTGGCCCGGGTGTCCAGGCTGGCCGAGGAACTCGTCTCGCAGCGCTCCGAGGAACGCGTCGGCGCAACCGTGCACGTCCTGGTCGAGTCCGTCGACGAGGAAGAGGGCGTGTTCGGCCGTGCCGCGCACCAGGCGCCCGAGACCGACGGCCAGGTTCTGCTCACGAGCGGCGCCGGCCTCGGCGTCGGACGTATGGTCGAGGCGAAGGTGGTCGGTACGGAAGGTGTCGACCTGGTGGCCGAGCCGCTGGCCGGGTCGCTCGCGTGCAGTGAGGAGGCGGGCAGATGACCGGAGTCCCGGCATCCGCCGCGGGTGGCTCCTCCGGCGCGCACGGCGCCCGGGGTTCCGCCGCCGCTGCCGACGGCGCTCGGTCCGAGGTCTCCGGTTCTGCTCCAGGTCCCGACAACGGCGGCCGGCCCGCGCGCGGCGGGAAGATCGCGGCCGCGGCCGTCAACCAGGCGAGCGTCTGGAACGTGGCCAATCTCCTGACCATGCTCCGGCTGGTCCTGGTGCCCGGCTTCGTGGCACTGATGCTGGCGAACGGCGGCTACGACCCGGCCTGGCGCGCGCTGGCCTGGGCGGCCTTCGCGATCGCCATGATCACCGATCTGTTCGACGGGCATCTGGCGCGCACCTACAACCTCGTCACCGATTTCGGGAAGATCGCCGACCCCATCGCCGACAAGGCGATCATGGGGGCGGCGCTGATCTGTCTGTCGGCCCTGGGCGATCTGCCGTGGTGGGTGACGCTCGTCATCCTCGGCCGGGAACTCGGCATCACGCTGCTGCGTTTTCTGGTCATTCGCTACGGCGTGATCCCGGCCAGCCGCGGCGGCAAGCTCAAGACCCTCACCCAGGGGGTGGCGGTCGGGATGTATGTCCTGGCGCTGACGGGATGGCTGGCCACGCTGAGGTTCTGGGTGATGGCCGCGGCGGTCGTCCTCACCGTCGTCACCGGACTCGACTACGTGAGACAAGCCATTGTGCTGCGCAGGCAGGGAATCGCCGAGCGCGCGGCGGCGTTGGAGGAGAAGGAAGCGTGAGCTCGCCGGCCACCGAACTGGTGCGACTACTGATCGTGAGGGGCGAGACCCTCGCCGTCGCCGAGTCGCTCACCGGTGGCCTGGTGGCGGCGGAGATCACCTCGGTCCCCGGAGCGTCCAAGGTGTTCCGGGGTTCGGTCACCGCCTACGCCACCGAGCTGAAGCATGAGCTGCTGGGCGTCGACGCCACCCTGCTGGCGCAGCGAGGAGCGGTGGATCCGCAGGTCGCGAGCCAGATGGCAGCCGGAGTACGGAAGGTTTTGGGCGCCGACTGGGGCATCGCGACCACCGGAGTCGCCGGCCCCGAACCGCAGGACGGCCGGCCTGTCGGGACGGTCTTCGTGGCCGTCGACGGGCCGCTCACCGACCGCCCCGGTTCCGCCGGTGGTGGAAAAGTGGAAGCCCTGCGGTTGAACGGCAACCGTGCGGAAATTCGTATGGAGAGTGTACGGAGCGTACTCGCAGTGCTCCTCGAGCAGCTTGCGGGCGAACAGACCGGTAATGAGCGGGCACAGGATACGGAACGGAACGGGGGGTTTTGATGTTTGCAGCCCTGAGTGAACACGACATCGCTCCCCGCACGGCCGCAGCGCGAGGCGGTACGGTGGGGCGAGAAGGATGCGGCTACGCGGTCCGAGGAGGGAGCCACCGATGATTCTGCTCCGTCGCCTGCTGGGTGACGTGCTGCGTCGGCAGCGCCAACGCCAGGGCCGTACTCTGCGCGAAGTCTCCTCGTCCGCCCGAGTCTCACTCGGCTATCTCTCCGAGGTGGAGCGGGGGCAGAAGGAGGCTTCCTCCGAGCTGCTCTCCGCCATCTGCGACGCGCTGGACGTACGGATGTCGGAACTCATGCGAGAAGTGAGCGACGAGCTGGCGCTCGCCGAACTGGCCCAGTCCGCCGCGGCCACCGAGCCCGTGCCCACGCCGGTCCGTCCGAGGCTGGGTTCCGTTTCGGTGACCGGTGTGCCACCGGAACGGGTGACCATCAAGGCGCCCGCCGAGGCGGTGGACGTGGTCGCCGCGTGACGTACGCCCGCGCGGCTTAGCGAACGTGTGAAGCCCCGGCCGGGCTTCTCGGGATGAACCCAAGAAGCGTGGCCGGGGCTTTCGTCTTGCCGGCCACCAGGTGCGATGTGCGTCACTTTTGTGCCCGTTTGCCGGGCTCGGTCGGTGCGGTCATGGTGGAGGGACGTGACGGTACCGAAGCACCGGAGGAAACGGATGTACGTCGTGAAGAGCCCGTTGGCCGACGCGGACCTGAAGACCGTGGCCGAGGCGCTGCAGGGTGCCCTCGTCGACTTGGTGGACCTCTCCCTGGTCGCCAAGCAGATCCACTGGAACGTCGTCGGGCCCCGCTTCCGCTCCATCCACCTCCAGCTCGACGAGGTCGTCGCCTCCGCGCGCACCCACTCCGACACGGTGGCCGAGCGGGCCTCGGCCCTGGGTGTACCGCCGGACGGACGCGCCGCCACGGTGGCCTCCGGCAGCGGCATCGGCACGACTCCCGCGGGCTGGATCAAGGACGGGGACGCCGTCGGGGCGATGGTGGACGCGCTCGGTGCGGTGATCACCCGGATGCGGGAGCGGGTGGCGGCGACGGGGGAGCCGGATCCGGTGTCCCAGGACATCTTCATCGGGATCACGGCGGATCTGGAGAAGCACCACTGGATGTTCCAGGCGGAGCACGCGTAGGTGTGATGGCCGGGGTGGGCGCCTGTGCCGGGTGGTTGCCGTCCTCGGACGCCGGACGGACTGGTTCCTGTGCACCGATGAGCCCGATGTGCGCCTCCCGCGCCGCGCGGGACGCGCACTAGCGTCCCGCAGGAGGTGGTGACGGCCATGGTGGGGCGGATAGTGCGCTGGACGGTCGGGCTGGGGCTCGCGGCCGTGTGGTGGTGGGCCGTGCTGCGGATCACCCTGGGGCAGGGCGCGGGCGTGCTGGAAGGCGCCGTCGCGGCCGGCGGCTGGGGGCTGAGCCTGCTGCCCGTGCGCTGCGTCCCCAAGGGGCAGGCCGCGGGCGCGGTGCCGAAGGGGCGCTGGGTGGCCGCCTGGCGGGCGGGGGACGCTACCAGGGCATCGCCACGCCCCCGTTCGGGCGAAGTATCTGACCCGTAGTGAACGCCGAGGCGTCCGAGGCCAGGTACAGCACCGCGTGAGCGACGTCGTCCGGCTCACCGACCCGGCCCAGCGGCGCCATCCGCGCCATCACGCCCTCGGTGTGCGCCTGCGCCTCACGGTCGTGCCGGTCGGTCATCGGGGTGCGGATCCAGCCCGGCGCGACCGCGTTGACCCGGATACCGTGCCGGCCGACCTCGGTGGCCAGCGTCTTTGTCAGCTGGACCACGGCCGCCTTCGCCACGCCGTAGCAGAGCAGCCCGGGCCCGCCGGTGTCGACCGCGCCGGAGGCCATGGTGACGATGCTGCCCCGCGTGTCACGGGCCAGCATCGAGCGGGCAGCCTCCTGGCAGGCGTACAGCACGCCCTTGAAGTTGACGTTCAGCACCCGGTCGAGATCCTCGTCGCGGGTCTCCAGGACGGCGCTGCTGTGCATGATCCCGGCGATCGCCGCCATCACGTCCAGGCGCTCGCAGGACTGGACGGCCTCGGCGAGCCGGGCCCGGTCGGTGACGTCCAGGACATGGGTACGGGCCGTGCCGCCGCGTTTCTCGATCAGCTCCGCTGTGCCCTGCAGGCCGTCCGCGTCCCGGTCGGCGCAGTGCACCGTCGCCCCAGCCTCGGCGAGCAGCACGGCGGAGGCCCGGCCGATACCGCCGGCGGCTCCGGTGACGAATGCGGTGCGTCCGGTGAGGTCGTACGCCGTGAGGGGCATGTAGCGACGGTAAGAGAGTTTCTGACGGACCGTCAATTAGGGTGCGGGGATTGGCTTGGTGTGCGTGCAACGGGCCAGAGGCGCGGGACGGCCTCGATCTCGGCGTCGGCGGAGCGTAGGTGTGGGTGCGGGGCGGGCGTCAGGTGGTGCGGCGGGGCTGGCGGTCTCGCCGGTGTTGGGGTGAGCCGGGGGCCGGGGCGGGGCCCGCCTGGCAGGTGGGGCACCAGTAGGTGGGACGTTCCCGGGAGCCGTCGCCCTGGTCGGCCACGCGGACCGGGGTGTGGCAGCGCAGGCAGGGGCGGGGTGCGCGGCCGTAGACGAACAGGTCGTGCCGGTGCAGGCCCGTGGTCTGGCGGACCGGGCGGTCGCGGTTCGCCTCCAGGAGTCTCTTGGCGAGCGCGGGCAGCTTCTCGGCGCGGTCCGCCGGCAGCGTGCGGATCGGTAGCCACGGGGTGACGCCCAGCAGGAAGCACAGCTCGCTCTTGTAGATGTTGCCGATGCCGGCGAGGTTGCGCTGGTCGAGCAGGGCCTCGCCGAGTGGGCGGGCGGGGTCGGCGAGGAGGTTGGCGAGGGCGCGCTCGGGGTCCCAGTCCGGGCCGAGCAGGTCGGGGCCCAGGTGGCCGACGACCCGTTCCTCCTCGCCCGTGCGCAGCAACTCCAGGACCTGGAGCCGGTAGCCCACGGCCGTGCGGTCGGCGGTGCCCAGGATCGCCCGGATCTGGTGCGCCGGACCGCCCTGCCAGCGCTCGCCGGTGCCGTACACCTTCCAGGCGCCCTCCATCCGCAGATGCGTGTGGAGGGTCAGGCCGCCCTCGAACCGGGTGAGCAGGTGTTTGCCGCGCGGGAGCGTGCCGAGCACCGTACGACCCGTGAGGTCGACCGTCGCGTACTTCGGCACCCGGAAGTCGCTGCGGGTCAGCGCCTTGCCCGCGAGGGCCTCGTGCAGCCGCCTCGCGGCCTGCCAGACCGTGTCACCTTCGGGCATGCGTCAAGGGTGCCACGGTCGAGTGAGGCGGGCGTTCGCCGGCGGGGCGCCCGTCGCCCGTGGCGGAGCGCCTCTCGGCGGTCACGCTCTCAGGCGCAGGCCGCGCGGCGTGGCCACGAAGCCCGCTGCCTCGAGAAGGGTGCCTATCGGCGAGGTCAGGGCCTGGGCGCCGTTGATCCGCTCGACCGTGACCGTGCCGAGGGAGCCCGCGCGGGCCGCGGCGGCCAGGGCCTCCGCGGCCGTACGGAGCCGGGGGTCGTCCGGGGCCGGAGTGTCCGGGCCGACGGGCCAGGCCAGCAGGGTCTTGCCGCCGCGCTCCATGTACAGCGTGAGCTCGCCCTCCACCAGGACGACCAGCGAGCCCGCCTTGCGGCCCGGCTTGTGCCCGGCACCGGTGGGCGGCTCGGGCCAGGACAGGGCCGCGCCGTAAGCGTTGGCGGGATCGGCCGCGGCGAGGACCGCGGCACGTGGGTCGGGTGAGGCCGTACCCGTACGACCGCTGCCGTACCCCCGATGCGCCGGTGAGCCGTAGGCGCCGGCTCCGCCTCCTCGGGGGCCGCCGTAGCCGGGGGAGGCGAAGGGGTCGGCGAGGTCGCGGGGCGAGACATAGTCGCCGGGGGCGGGCGGAGGGTCTGCCGGTGGCCAGGTGGAGTCGCCCTCGAGGCCGGGGTGGGCGAAACCGCCGTCCGACCCGTCGAAGGCGCCGGTGAAGGGGTGTTCGTGGGGTGCGCCGTCGCTTCCGCCGAAGCCGGCCGGGAACGCCGGTGCGGCAAAGCCGTTCGAGGGGCCCGGGAAGCCGTTTCCGGGGGCCGCGGCGGTCAGGGTCTCGCCGCGTTCGCGGGCGTTGGACACCGCGCGGAGCCGGTCCACCGCGCCGTCCATGGCGAACTGGGCCGCGCCCAGGCCCTCGACCACATAGCCGCGCCGCGCCTGGCCGCTCTCCTCGAACGCGGACAGCACCCGGTACACCGCCGAGAAGCCGCCCTCGACTCCCTCCGCGGCGACTGCCCCGCGGGTGACCACGCCGTGCCGGTCCAGCAGGGTGCGGGCCAGCGCGTGCGCGCGCACGGTGGGGTCCGGCTCGGCCGCGGGCAGCAGTGACCAGCGGCCGGCGACCGTCGGCGGGCCGGTACGGGACGCGGAGCGTGCGGCGGCCGTCAGGGAGCCGTAGCGCCCGCGCGGGACGGCGCGCTTGGCGCGGTGGGCGGTCGAGCCCGCCGTACGGCCCGAGCCCAGCAGGGAGCGCATCGGCGCGAGGGTGTCGTTGGTGAGCCGGCCCGACCAGGCCAGGTCCCAGAGCGCGTCGGCCAGTTGGGGGTCGGTGACGTCGGGGTGGGTGGTGGCACGGACCTGGTCGGCGATCTGGCGGAAGAACAGGCCGTAGCCGCCGGAGAGGGCGTCCAGGACGGACTGGTGCAGCGCCGTCAGCTCCAGGGGGTGGGGCGGCGGAAGCAACAGGGGGGCCGCGTCCGCCAGATAGAGGGAGACCCAGCCGTCCTTGCCGGGCAGGGCGCCCGCGCCCGACCACACCACTTCGCCCGCGGCGGTCAGCTCGTCGAGCATCGAGGGCGTGTAGTTCGCCACGCGGGAGGGCAGGACCAGCTTCTCCAGGGCCGAGGCGGGCACGGAGGCGCCCTGCAACTGCTCGATGGCGCGCACCAGTCCGTCGATGCCGCGCAGACCGTGCCCCTTGCCGATGTGCTGCCACTGGGGCAGGAACTGGGCCAGCGCCGCCGGTGGCACGGGCTCCAGCTCATGGCGCAGGGCCGCCAGGGAACGGCGGCGCAGGCGGCGCAGCACGGCCGCGTCGCACCACTCCTGGCCGATGCCCGCCGGGTGGAACTCGCCCTGCACGACCCGGCCGTTCGCGGCGAGCCGCTGCAGGGCCCCCTCGGTGACCGCCACGCCCAGGCCGAAGCGGGCCGCCGCCGTGGCCGACGTGAACGGGCCGTGGGTGCGGGCGTAACGGGCGAGCAGATCGCCCAGCGGGTCCTTGACCGGCTCGGTGAAGGCTTCGGGCACGCCGACCGGCAGTGCCGTGCCGAGCGCGTCGCGCAGCCGGCCCGCGTCCTCGACCGCCGCCCAGTGATCGGTGCCGGCGATCCGGACCTTGATGGCCCGGCGGGCACCGGCCAGCTCGCGCGCCCACTGCTGATCCGCGCCCCGCGCCACGAGCTCGGCGTCGGTCAGCGGACCGAGCAGCCGCAGCACGTCAGCCACGCCCTCCACGTCCTTGACCCGGCGGTCCTCGGTGAGCCACTGCAGTTCCCGTTCCAGCTCGGTCAGCACCTCGGCGTCGAGCAGTTCGCGCAGCTCCGCCTGGCCCAGCAGCTCGGCCAGCAGCCGGGAGTCCAGCGACAGCGCGGCGGCGCGGCGCTCGGCCAGCGGCGAGTCGCCCTCGTACAGGAACTGGGCGACGTACCCGAACAGCAGGGAGCGGGCGAACGGGGACGGCTCCGGGGTGGTGACCTCGACCAAGCGCACCTTGCGGGACTCGATGTCGCCCATCAGCTCCGCGAGCCCGGGGACGTCGAAGACGTCCTGGAGGCACTCGCGGACGGCCTCCAGGACGATCGGGAACGAGCCGAACTCGCTCGCCACCTGGAGCAGTTGGGCCGCGCGCTGGCGCTGCTGCCACAGCGGGGTGCGCTTGCCGGGGTTGCGGCGCGGCAGCAGCAGCGCGCGGGCCGCGCACTCGCGGAACCGGGAGGCGAACAGGGCGGAGCCGCCGACCTGGTCGGTGACGATCTGGTCGACCTCGCCCTTGTCGAAGGCGACGTCCGCCGCGCCCACGGGTGCCTGGTCGCTGTCGTACTCCGTGCCGGCCTTCATGGGCTCCTGGTCGAGCAGGTCCAGGCCCATCAGGTCCGCGTCGGGCAGACGCAGCACGATGCCGTCGTCGGCGTGCATGACCTGCGCGTCCATGCCGTACCGCTCGGACAGGCGGGCGCCGAGCGCGAGAGCCCACGGGGCGTGCACCTGGGCGCCGAAGGGCGAGTGGACGACGACCCGCCAGTCGCCCAGCTCGTCGCGGAACCGCTCCACGACGATCGTGCGGTCGTCGGGGACATGGCCGCAGGCCTCGCGCTGCTCGTCCAGGTACGACAGCACGTTGTCCGCCGCCCAGGCGTCCAGGCCCGCAGCGAGCAGCCGCAGCCGGGCGTCGTCCTTGGGCAGCGAGCCGACCTCGCGCAGGAACGCGCCCACCGCGCGGCCCAGTTCGAGCGGGCGGCCCAGCTGGTCGCCCTTCCAGAAGGGCAGCCGGCCCGGCACGCCGGGCGCGGGGGAGACGAGGACCCGGTCGCGGGTGATGTCCTCGATGCGCCAGGAACTCGTGCCCAGCGTGAAGACGTCGCCCACCCGGGACTCGTAGACCATCTCCTCGTCGAGCTCGCCGACCCGGCCGCCGCCCTTCTTGGGGTCGGATCCGGCGAGGAAGACCCCGAAGAGGCCGCGGTCGGGGATCGTGCCGCCGGAGGTGACGGCGAGGCGCTGGGCGCCCGGGCGGCCGGTGATCTCGCCGGCCACGCGGTCCCACACCACGCGCGGGCGCAGCTCCGCGAACGCGTCGGACGGATAGCGGCCCGCGAGCATGTCGAGGACCGCCGTGAACGCCGACTCGGGCAGCGACGCGAAGGGTGCGGCACGGCGGACCACGGCGAGCAGGTCGTCGAACTGCCAGGTGTCCAGCGCCGTCATCGCGACCAGTTGCTGCGCGAGCACGTCGAGCGGGTTCGCGGGCACCTTCAGGGACTCGATCGAGCCCGAGCGCATCCGTTCGGTGACCACGGCCGCCTGGACGAGGTCGCCGCGGTACTTGGGGAAGACGACGCCGGTGGAGACGGCGCCCACCTGGTGCCCCGCCCGGCCGACGCGCTGCAGGCCGGAGGCGACCGAGGGCGGGGACTCGACCTGCACGACCAGGTCGACGGCGCCCATGTCGATGCCCAGCTCCAGGCTGGACGTGGCGACCACGGCGGGCAGCCGGCCCGCCTTCAGGTCCTCCTCGACCAGGGCGCGCTGCTCCTTGGAGACCGAGCCGTGGTGCGCGCGGGCGATCACCGGGGGCGCGCCCTGCGCGGCGCCCGAGCCGCCCATCAGCTGGGCCGGGGAGTGGTGCTCGTCCAGCGTCTCGCCGGTCGCACGCTCGTAGGCGATCTCGTTGAGCCGGTTGCACAGCCGCTCGGCGAGGCGCCGGGAGTTGGCGAACACGATGGTGGAGCGATGGGACTGGACCAGGTCCGCGATCCGCTCCTCCACATGCGGCCAGATCGACGGTTTCTCGCCGCCTTCGGCGGCGTCGGCCGCAGGGGAACCGCCCAGCTCACCCATGTCCTCGACCGGGACGACCACGGACAGGTCGAACTCCTTGCCGGACTCCGGCTGGACGATCTCCACCTTGCGGTGCGGCGAGAGATACCGGGCCACCTCGTCCACCGGGCGGACGGTCGCCGACAGGCCGATCCGGCGGGCCGGCTTCGGCAGCAGCTCGTCGAGCCGCTCCAGGGAGAGCGCGAGATGGGCGCCGCGCTTGGTGCCCGCGACCGCGTGCACCTCGTCCAGGATCACCGTCTCCACGCCCGTCAGCGCGTCGCGCGTGGCCGAGGTCAGCATCAGGAACAGCGACTCGGGGGTGGTGATCAGGATGTCCGGCGGGCGGGTGGACAGGGCGCGCCGCTCGGCCGCCGGGGTGTCGCCGGAGCGGATGGCGACCCTGACCTCGGGCTCGGGCAGGCCCAGACGCACGGACTCCTGGCGGATGCCGGTCAGCGGGCTGCGGAGGTTGCGCTCGACGTCGACCGCGAGGGCCTTCAGCGGGGACACGTAGAGCACCCGGCAGCGCTTCTTCGGGTCGGCCGGGGGCGGGGCCGAGGCCAGCTGGTCCAGGGCGGCGAGGAACGCGGCCAGCGTCTTGCCCGAGCCGGTCGGGGCCACCACCAGCACGTCCGAGCCCGCACCGATGGCCTGCCATGCACCGGCCTGGGCCGCGGTGGGCGCGGAGAACGCCCCCGTGAACCAGCCGCGGGTCGCGGGTGAGAAGCCGTCGAGGGCTCGGTGCGCGGAGCTGACCATGCGTCCATCCTGCACCCGGCCACTGACAATCGCGCTGACCTGGGCAAACGCCCTGCGGCGGGGAGTGGGCGGCGGAAGGGAGTGAGCGGTGGCGGCTGCGGGTGGTGCGAGGAGTCAGTGGCGGCTGCGGGCCATGGGACGGGGAGAGGGCCGAGGCCGGTCGCGTGCGGCGGGGCGGAGAATGGGCGTATGGCGGGTGCGGCTCGGCGGGGCGAGGAACGGGCGGGCGGGGAGACCGGTGGGCGTCGGCCGGTGGAGCGTGCGCGGCACTGGCGGTACGACGAGCTGCCGGGCGTGGACCTGCTGCGGGCCCGGTACATCCACAAGACCTTCGTCCGGCACACCCACGAGCACTTCGTGATCGCGGCCGTAGCCGACGGCGTCGAGGTCTTCCACCACCGAGGCTCCGACGTGTCCGCGGGCGCGGGAGCCCTCGCCCTGGTCAACCCGGACACCCCGCACACCGGCCGTGCCGGCGTCCCCGAGGGCTGGCGGTATGGCGCGGTCTACCCCTCACCCGAGGTGGTCGCCGCGATCGCGTCCGAGACCACCACCATCCGGGGCACGCCGGGTTTCGTCAGCCCCGTCCTCGACGACCCCTACAGCGTCCGCCTGGTCCACCAGGTGCTCCGCGCCGCCGACGAGGGCAACGCGCTGGCCGCCGACACCCTGCTGCGGATAGCCGTGACCAGGCTGCTGCGGCTGAACGGCGGGCCGCTGCCGCAGCGGCGGGTCCGCACGGCCGGAGCCGGTATCGCGGCACGCGCGCGTGCGGAGCTGGACGAGCGGATGGTCGACCCGCCGACCCTGGAACGGCTGGCCGCCGATCTCGGCGCCAGCCCGTTCGCGCTGCTGCGGGCGTTCCGTGACGCCTACGGCATGCCGCCGCACACCTGGCTGACCGACGCCCGCGTGCGCCGCGCGCGACTCCTGCTCGACGCGGGCTCGCCTCCTGCCGAGGCGGCGGTGGCCGTCGGCTTCGCCGACCAGCCGCACCTCAACCGGCACTTCACCCGGATCGTCGGCGTGCCCCCGGGGGCCTACCAGCGCGAGCGCAGGAACGCGGGCGAGCCGAGGAACGTGCGCGGGCGCAAGAACGTACAAGACCCGGGGTGAGGGACGTCCGTACCGTCCGGGGCGTGGCACAGCAGACAGCACTCGCGGACATGACCGCTGACGGCGCGGACAAGCCCGACCGGGCCGTCGTACGGGACGCCCTCGGGGTCGGTGTCGCCGTCGGTCTGTCCGGATTCGCCTTCGGGGTGACCTCGGCCGGCAGTGGGCTCGGACTGCTCCGGACCTGCGCGCTCAGCCTCCTGGTCTTCACCGGCGCTTCCCAGTTCGCCCTGGTCGGAGCGCTCGCCGCCGGAGGCAACCCGTTCACGGCGGCCGCCGGCGCCTTCTTCCTCGGCGTGCGCAACGCCTTCTACGGGTTGCGGCTGTCGCAGCTGCTCGCCCTCCCCCGCGCGGTACGGCCGTTCGCCGCCCAGTGGGTGATCGACGAGACCACGGCGGTCACCCTGGCGCAGCCGACCCGGCGCGCCCGGCGGATCGGTTTCACCGTCACCGGGCTCACGTTGTACGCGCTCTGGAACCTCACCACGCTGCTCGGCGCGCTCGGCGCCAAGGCCATCGGCGACACGCGCGCGTGGGGACTGGACGCGGCCGGGCCCGCCGTGTTCCTGGCGTTGCTCGCGCCGATGCTGAGGACGACCACCGAGCGCGCGGTCGCGGGCCTGGCGGTCCTGCTGGGCCTGGGCCTGCTGCCCGTCCTGCCGGCCGGCGTTCCGGTCCTGGTGGCGGCCCTGGCGGCACCCATCGCTCTCGTCGCCGAGGGGCGTCGAAGGCCGCGCGGCCCGCAGGGCGAGCCAGTGAGCGGATCGGGCGGCGGCGCCCTAGCGGAGGAGGACCGGTGAACACCTGGATCGCGATCGGCTTGACCGCCTTCGGCTGCTACGCCGTCAAGCTCGCCGGGCTGCTGGTGCCCGCGGGCGCCATGGAGCGGCCGTTCGTAAGGCGGCTCGCCGCCCTGCTGCCCGTCGCCCTCCTCGCCGCGCTCACGGCCCAGCAGACGTTCGCCGACGGGCACGGGCTCGTGCTGGACGCTCGGCTCGCGGGGCTCGGCGCGGCCGCCGTGGCGCTCGTGCTGCGCGCGCCGTTCCTGCTGGTCGTCGCGGCGGCCGTGGTGGTGACGGCGGGCGTACGGGCGCTCGGCGGATGACACGGGACCGACACGGGCCGGCGCGGCTCACGCGGGCGGTTCCGCGCGCGACCCGGTCGGGCTGGGCCTCCGGGCGGGCGGCCGTACGGCACCGGCTCACCCCACGAAACGGCCGTACGCCCGCAGGGTGCGCAGTGCCTCGATCGTCACCAAGGGGCGAGCCTCCAGTGCGGGGGCCGGTGCCCACCGGTGCCACCGGATCGGCCAGCCGCCGTCGTTCTGCTGCTCGGCGGCCAGGTGGTCCAGGGAGCGTGCCATCTCGTCGTCCGTGAACCACGCGCGCGCGAGCGACTCCGGAGTCCTGGCGAAGTCGTGCGGGAAGTGGTGCTCGCCGGGGGCGTAGCCGGACGCGACCGGGTACGTGTCGAGCCGGTCCGGGTCCAGGGCCGCGAGCCGCTGCTCCCGCACCAGACGGCCGAGCCGGTCCGCGGCGGACTCCGCGCGCGAGCGGTCGGGAGCGGAGTCGAGGAAGGCCACGGCGGCCTCCACCTCGTACGGGTGGGACTTCTCCAGGGACTCCACGGCCTGCCAGCAGAAGTCGGTGGCCCGGAACAGCCAGGCGTGCCACACCTCGTTGCGGTGCAGCAGCCCGACCACCGGTCCCGTGGCGAGCAGCTCGCTGGGCGGGTCCTCGACTACCGGGACGAACGGTGCCACCGGATATCCGCGCTGGCTGGGATGGATCGCCGGCAGGGCGCCGTCCGCGGTGGAGATCGAGGTCAGATAGCGGCACACGCGCTCGACCCGCTGCCCGCCGCAACGCCCGATGGCGTCCAGGACGCGCAGCGCGTGCGCGGTGTGCAGCGGCTGGCTCACGGGTCCGCGCAGATCGGGCTCCAGCGCGTGCCCGTACCCGCCGTCCTCGTTGCGGTAGGCGTCCAGCGCCGCTTCCACCGCTTCCGGGGTGCCGTGCAGGAAGTGGTACGCGAAGAGGCGTTGCTCCAGCACGCGCGCGGTGAGCCACACGAACTGCTCGGCGCGGAAGAGCGGGGAGCGCGCCGGGGGCGTGGAAGGGAGTGGGGGAGCTCCTGTTTCGGCCATGCGTCAGACCGTAGGACGGAAAGCGGTCTCGGCAAGCGCTCCCGGCCGGGGCCCACCCCCAGGGGCGGGATACTGGAGTCATGCGGTTGACGGTCTTCTGGCAGCGAATGGCGGAACACTTCGGTCCGGGGTACGCCGACACCTTCGCGCGCGATCACGTCATGTCCGAGCTGGGCGGGCGCACGGTGCACGAGGCGCTGGACGCCGGCTGGGACGCGAAGGACGTGTGGCGCGCGGTCTGCACGGTCATGGACGTGCCGGGCGAGCGGCGCTGACGCGACTGCCTGGAATATCCCGATTCTTCCGTGAAGAGATCGGCCGTACGGCACCGATCGGTCACGAAGATCGCAGGTGGGCGCCGGTTGTCGGTGGCGTGGGCGAGACTTGGCGCGTGGCACCGATTGACGAGGACAACGAGCCGCTGACCCGGGACGCGGCACCGACCGGCACGACTCCGCGCGAGCGGCCCCCGGCCCCCGGCGCCGTCGCCGCGGGCGGCCGCATGCCGCGCTGGCTGCCGCGCGCCATGGTGCTCGCGCTCGCGCTGATCGCCGCGTTCCAGCTCGGCAGCTGGGCCTTCCACCAGCTGACCGGGCTGTTGATCAACGTATTGATCGCGTTCTTCCTGGCCCTCGCGATCGAGCCCGCTGTGAGCCGGATGGCCGCCCGAGGCATGCGCCGGGGGCTGGCCACCTTCCTGGTCTTCCTCGGATTGACGATCGTCGTCGCCGGGTTCGTCACCCTGCTCGGCTCCATGCTGGCCGGTCAGATCATCAAGATGGTCGAGGGCTTCCCGGATTACCTTGACTCGCTCATCAACTGGATCAATGAGACCTTCCACACCGAGCTCCGGCGGGTGGACGTCCAGGAGGGCCTGCTCCATTCCGACTGGCTGCGCAAGTACGCGCAGAACAGCGCCGCCGGAGTTCTCGACGTCTCCGCGCAGGTGCTCGGCGGCCTGTTCCAGCTGCTGACGGTGGGGCTGTTCTCGTTCTACTTCGCGGCCGACGGCCCCCGGCTGCGCCGCGCCCTGTGCTCCGTCCTGCCGCCCGCACGCCAGGCCGAGGTGCTGCGCGCCTGGGAGATCGCCGTCGACAAGACGGGCGGCTATCTCTACTCACGCGGCCTGATGGCGCTCATCTCCGGCGTCGCCCACTACATCCTGCTCCAGTCCCTCGGCGTGCCGTACGCGCCCGTGCTCGGCGTCTGGGTGGGCCTGGTCTCGCAGTTCATCCCGACCATCGGCACCTACCTCGCCGGCGCGCTGCCGATGCTGATCGCGTTCGCCGTCGACCCCTGGTACGCGGTGTGGGTGCTGGTCTTCGTGGTGGTCTACCAGCAGTTCGAGAACTACATGCTCCAGCCCAAGCTGACCGCCAGAACGGTCGACATCCACCCCGCGGTCGCCTTCGGCTCGGTCATCGCCGGCACCGCACTGCTGGGCGCCGTCGGCGCGCTGATCGCCATCCCTGCGGTGGCCACCCTCCAGGCCTTCCTCGGGGCGTATGTGAAGCGCTACGCCGTCACGGACGACCCCAGGGTGCACGGGCACCGCGGCCGGGGCCCGGGCGGCCCCGGGGTGCTGGCGCGAATACGCCGGCCGCGGGCCGGTCAGCCCGAGCCGGAGGAGTCGTCGTAGACCGGCGCGCCCCGGAGGCGGACGCCGCGGGCCGGTGACGGGAGGGGGCGTGGTGGGCCGGTGCGGCCGCGGTCCCGTCATCGGTACACCAACGCCTGTCATCGGTACGACAGCGCCTGTCACCGGTATGTCAGCACCGCCCACACTCCCGTTCCGGCAACGGCCGCCGTGTAGCAGCCGACCGCCGAGGCCACGATCCGCCGCCGTGTCCGTTCGCTCCAGGGCGAGCGGGACAGCAGCCAGGCCAGCGCGGGCAGGACGAGCACGGCGTGCAGGCTCACGCCGTGCACGGGCTTGAGCGGGGCCGTCGAGTGGTAGGCGGCCTCCTGATGCCCGGTGCGGGTCAGCACGACCCCGCGCGCGATCATCGCCGCCCCGGAGGCCAGTGCCACCAGCAGCATCGCGAACCCGGAGCGGACCGCGAGCGGCATGCCGGCCGGGCCTGTCGGCCGGTGCCGGAAGGACGCGACCGCGAACACCGTGAGCAGGGCGACCAGGACACCGCCGCCGACTGCCAGTGTCATGGACACCGCCGAGTCGAAGGGGGTCTCCATGTTCAGGTGCGAAGGCACCCTGCGCCAGGCCTGGAGGGTGATGCCGCCGACCTCCACCACACAGTCGGCGGCGAAGACGAGCAGCAGGGCCGAGCGCAGCCGCGGGCCGACGAGCAGATACGACGTGACCCACGTGATCGCGATCAGCGTCAGTCCGAAGGAGAGCCCGAAGGTGACGGGCTTGCGCCAGGAGACGGGACCGGCCCACGGGCCACCGTCGACCGCGAACACCCCCAGGTGCACGAGACCGGACAGGACGAGGAGCAGCCCCGTCGCATGACAGAGGCGGTCGAGGGCGCGCGGATTCTTCATGGGCCAAGGCTCCGGGGAGCGGCCCGCCCGGTCGTCGTCCGGCCGATGACACCCGCCGTACGCCGCCGGGAGTAGCGGCGCCGGGTGCCGAAGCACGGGTTCCGGGCACCGCGTGGTGCGCTTGACACCAAAATCGAACATCCATTCTCATGGAGGCTCAGGCGAGGCTTTGGGTGGCGGATTTCGCCCCGTTTTGCGGGAAGAAGTCCCGTGGTTATCCACAGGCTGGACCTGCGTCGGGGCGCATTGTCAGTGGCAGGCGTTAGCGTCTTTGACGTGAAGCGATCGACTCAAGCAAACCGGGTGGAACCCATGGCAGGAACCGACCGCGAGAAGGCGCTCGACGCCGCGCTCGCGCAGATTGAACGGCAATTCGGCAAGGGCGCGGTCATGCGCATGGGCGAGCGGTCGAAGGAGCCCATCGAGGTCATCCCGACCGGGTCGACCGCACTGGACGTCGCCCTCGGCGTCGGCGGCCTGCCGCGCGGCCGTGTCGTCGAGATCTACGGTCCGGAGTCGTCCGGTAAGACGACCCTGACCCTGCACGCGGTGGCGAACGCGCAGAAGGCCGGCGGCCAAGTCGCCTTCGTGGACGCGGAGCACGCCCTCGACCCCGAGTACGCGCGCAAGCTCGGCGTCGACATCGACAACCTGATCCTGTCCCAGCCGGACAACGGCGAGCAGGCCCTGGAGATCGTGGACATGCTGGTCCGCTCCGGTGCCCTCGACCTGATCGTCATCGACTCCGTCGCCGCGCTCGTCCCGCGCGCGGAGATCGAGGGCGAGATGGGCGACAGCCACGTCGGT
Source organism: Streptomyces sp. NPDC052107 (assembly GCF_040680215.1). NCBI lineage: Bacteria > Bacillati > Actinomycetota > Actinomycetes > Kitasatosporales > Streptomycetaceae > Streptomyces > Streptomyces sp. NPDC052107. The sequence goes on along the minus strand of NZ_JBFAWG010000036.1, from coordinate 37,439 downwards.
CTGCAGGCCCGCCTGATGAGCCAGGCGCTGCGGAAGATCACCAGCGCGCTCAACCAGTCCAAGACCACCGCGATCTTCATCAACCAGCTCCGCGAGAAGATCGGTGTGATGTTCGGCTCCCCGGAGACCACGACCGGTGGCCGCGCGCTGAAGTTCTACGCCTCGGTGCGCATCGACATCCGCCGCATCGAGACCCTGAAGGACGGCACTGAGGCGGTCGGCAACCGCACCCGCTGCAAGGTCGTCAAGAACAAGGTCGCCCCGCCCTTCAAGCAGGCCGAGTTCGACATCCTCTACGGTCAGGGCATCAGCCGCGAGGGCGGCCTGATCGACATGGGCGTGGAGCACGGCTTCGTCCGCAAGGCCGGCGCCTGGTACACGTACGAGGGCGACCAGCTCGGCCAGGGCAAGGAGAACGCGCGCAACTTCCTCAAGGACAACCCCGACCTGGCCAACGAGATCGAGAAGAAGATCAAGGAGAAGCTGGGCGTCGGTGTCCGGCCGGAGGAGCCCGCCGCCGAGCCGGGCGGGGACGCGGCGGTCACCGCCTCTGCCGCCGACGACGCCAAGACGGTGCCCGCCCCGGCAGCCGCCAAGGCCACCAAGCCCAAGGCCGCCGCAGCCAAGAGCTGACCCGTGACACGACGAACCGACTGGGCCGAGTACGAGTACGCCACCCCCGGTGCCACACGGGGGAGGGGCACCGGGGGCTACTCGGGCTCCGCCCCGCGCGGCGGTGACGGATACCCGGACGAGGGTCACGGCGGGCACGACGAGTACCGCGGCACCGGTGGCTACCGGGACGCCGGCGGCGCCCACCCGGGCGACACGGGCGACGAGCCGTACGGGGGTGGCTCGCCCGGCCGCGGCTCGCGCGGTGGCGTCGGCCCGCGGGCCGGCCGGGGGCGCGGCCGGCGGCACGGTTTCGGGGACGCGCCCGGTGAGGACGAAGGCGCCCCTTCCTCGTCGAGGGCCGAGCGGGGGGAGTCTTCAGGGGACCCGGCTGAGCGGGCACGGGCGATCTGCCTGCGCCTGCTCACCGGGACCCCGCGCACCCGCAAGCAACTCGCGGACGCCCTGCGCAAGCGGGAGATCCCCGAGGACGTGACCGAGGAGGTGCTGTCGCGGTTCGAGGAGGTCGGGCTGATCGACGACAGCGCGTTCGCCGACGCCTGGGTGGAGTCCCGGCACCACGGCCGGGGACTCGCCCGCTGGGCGCTCGCCCAGGAACTGCGCACCAAGGGGGTCGACTCGGCGCTGATCGACGAGGCCGTGTCCCAGCTGGACTCCGAGCAGGAGGAGGTGACGGCCCGCGAGCTCGTGGCCCGCAAACTGCGTGCCACCCGTGGCCTCGACCGTGACAAGCGGCTCCGCCGCCTCGCCGGCATGCTCGCCCGCAAGGGCTACCCCGAGGGCATGGCCCTCCGTGTCGTCCGCCAGGCACTGGAGGAAGAGGGCGAGGACACGGAGTTCCTCGGCGAAGGAGACTTCTGAGTCTTCGGCGCGCAGGGCGGGGAGGCCACCGGGTTCTCGCAAACTCCCCGCGCCCGCACTGGGGTTAGCCCCCGCCGAAGACGCCGGGCCACCGCAGTGCTCTCCCCGCCATGCGCGGGCGAGTCTGTACGCACGCTCCGGACCACGGCATGCACAGCCGCCGTGGCCGACCGCGTACGACCCAGCCGACGCGTACAACAGAAGAGAGCCCCGCCCGATGATGCTGCGATACGCCCTCCAGACGGTCCGTGCCCGGAAGGCGGGCTTTCTCGGCGCCTTCCTCGCGCTGATGTGTGCCGCCGCCCTGATCACCGCCTGCGGCACCCTCCTCGACACCGGCCTGCGCGGCACCATCCGCACCGAGCGCTACGCTGCCGCTCCCGTCGTGGTCTCCGGCGACCAGTACGTCCACCAGACCACCGTCAAACACAAGAAGGGCAAGACCAAGGTCAAGCACAAGGCGAAACCCATCGCCGAACGCGCCTGGCTCTCCGAGGGGCTGCACACCAGGCTCGCCCACGTCCCCGGGGTGGCCCGGGTCGTGCCCGAACTCACCTTCCCCGCCCAGCCGTTGACACCGGCCGGTACCAGCGGCCGTACCGCATACGGGCACGCCTGGGATTCCGCCGGGCTGACGCCGTACCGGCTGATCACGGGCAGCGCGCCCAGGTCCGACGGCGACCTGGTCATCGACAGCGACCTCGCCGCACGGGCCCGGCTGCGGCCCGGTGACCGGCTCACCGTGCAGTCCACACAAGCGCCGCGCAGTTACCGCATCACCGGTATCGCCGCCCCGGCCGCCGCCGTACACCACCAGACGTCCCTGTTCTTCTCCGCCGCCGAGGCCCGCCGGCTGGCCGCGCACGAGGGGCAGGTCAGTGCGTACGGTGTGCTGCCGGCCGAGGGAACCGACCCCGAGCAGGTGCGCAACGCCGTGGCGCGGGCGCTGCACGGCACCACCGCCCAGGTCAGCACGGGAGCCGCCCGCGGGTCCCTCGAGTTCCTGGACGCGGCCGCCGCCCGCACCCGGCTGGTCAGCATGGGCGGCGCCATGGGCGGGACCTCGCTCCTGGTGGCGGTGCTCGTGGTCGTCGGCACCTTCGCGCTCACCGTGCAGCAGCGCCACCGCGAACTCGCCCTTCTCCGCGCCATCGCCGCCACCCGCGGACAGATCCGCAAGCTGATCGGCCGGGAGGCGTTGATCGTCGGTGGGGCGGCGGGCGCCGTGGGTGCGCTGCTCGGGCTGCCGTTGGGTGGCTGGCTTTACTCCAGGTTCGTCGCCCTGGGCGCCGTACCCGCCACGCTCGAGCACACCGTCAGCGTCTTCCCGCCGCTCGCCGCACTGGCCGCCACCCTGCTCGGTGCCTGGGCCGCGGCCCGGATCGCCTCCCGCAGGATCGTCCGGATTCGTCCGGCCGAGGCTCTGGCCGAGGCCAGGACCGAGCGGACTCGTCCCGCCTGGGGCAGGATCGTCGCCGGACTGCTGCTTCTGGCCGGAGGAGTCGTCCTCGTCGTCGTCCTCACCTCCCTGCGCACCGAGCCCGCCTCGACTCCCGTGACGTTCCTCGCCGTCATCGTCCTGTCCACCTCCGTCGCCCTGCTCGGTCCCCTGCTCGTCAGGGCGGCCGCGCTGCTGCTCGCCGGCCCGCTCCGGCTCACCGGTCATAGCGGCCGTCTCACTACCACGAACCTGCGAGGCAACGCCGCCCGCATGGCCTCCGTCGTCACCCCCCTCACCCTGCTCATCGGCATGACCTGCACCGTCCTGTTCGTCCAGTCCACCCTCGGTGACGCCGCCCGCGGACAGGCCCGAGACGGCGTACGGGCCGACTGGGTCGTCGCCGCGCAGGGGCCCGGCGTCCCTGATGAGGCGGCACAGCGATTGCGCGCGGGGCACGACACCGTCACGGAAGTCGTCCGCACGACCGTCCGCGTCGGCCTCGACAAGTACCCCGCGCAGGGCGTCACCCCGGCAGGCCTGACCCGCACCTGGGACCCGCAGGTCACCGCCGGCTCCCTCGACCGACTTGCTCCCGGGACGGTCGCCGTGAGTCAACTTGCCGCCGACCAGGAACACTTGGCGCCCGGCAGCACCCTGAAGCTCACCCTCGGCGACGGGACGCCCGCCACGCTCACCGTCGCCGCCGTCTATGCCCGGGGTCTCGGCTTCGGCGACCTCACCTTCGCCCACGACCTCGTCGCCCGCCACGTCGACAACCCGCTCGCCTCCTCCGTGTTCGTCAGCACAACCCGTACACAGACACAACTCGCGACTACACTCCGTGAGTTCCCGGGTCTGCGGATTCTTTCACCGGCCGACGCCGACACCCTGCAGGCCGAGCGGCAGCAGACGAACGCCGAGGTCAACTACCTCGCCATGGGACTGGTGCTGGCCTTCACCGCCATCGCCGTCGTCAACACGCTGGCCATGTCGGTCGCGGAGCGTGTCCGTGAGTTCGCCCTGCTCCGCCTCGCCGGCGCGACCCGCCGTCAAGCGCTGCGCATGCTGCGCACCGAAGCGCTGTCCGTCCTGTTCCTGGCCACCTCGCTCGGCAGCAGTATCGCGCTCGCCGTGCTCACCGCGTTCAGCGTCGGGATGACGGGCCGGGCGGCGCCCTCGGTCACGCCCCTGCTCTACGTCACCGTCGTCGGGGTCGCCGGTCTCCTCGCGCTCGTGGCCACTGCGGTTCCCGGACGCGCGGCACTGCGGGTCCGAGCGGTGACGGTGGCCACGGCGAAGGAGTAGCAGCAAGGAAGAGAAAGTGGGTGAACCCCCGTGCCGGCACGGGGGATCCGCACGATCCCCGGTGCTGTATCGCCTCCCAGGCCTCCCGGGGCCGTTCCGAGTCAGGGCGTCGCCGGCTCCACCGGGAGGCCCTCCGCCCGCCATGCCTGGAAGCCGCCCACGAGGTCCGTGGCCCGGTGCAGGCCCAGCTGCCGGAGGGAGGCGACCGCGAGGCTGGAGGCGTAGCCCTCGTTGCAGATCACCACGGCCCGCAGGTCGTGGCCGGTGGCCTCGGGGACGCGGTGGCTGCCCTGGGGATCGAGGCGCCACTCCAGTTCGTTGCGCTCGATGACCAGAGCGCCGGGGATCAGCCCGTCCCGCTCGCGCAGGGCCGCGTACCGGATGTCGACCAGCAGCGCCTCGCCGGTCCGCGCCGCCTCGTGCGCCTCCCGTGCCTCGATGCGCCGGTAGCCCGCGCGCACCCGCTTCAGCAACTCGTCGATGCCGACCGGCCGTTGATCCCAGTCGGCCACCGCTCCTGCGCCGCCCGCCGACTGCTCGCCCATGCCGCCGCCGCTCGCGCTCACCCCGATACCGCCCATCGCCGTCTCCTCCGCGCCGCTCACTGCCAGTCCTCCGGGCGCTCGACCTGCTCGAGGCGGAGCACATGACCCGTGCGGCTGTAGCGGCGGATGCGCGGCAGGGGCGGGTAGTAGGCGTGCACGGAGATCGCGTGCTCGTCGGGGGACTCGTTGAGGACCTCGTGGACATGGTGGTGGCCGAAGGAGCGGCCCTCGCCCGCGGGCAGCCGGCGTGCGCGGTCGACGCCCTCGGTGAGTTCCAGGGTCCTCCAGCCGTCGGTCGGCAGCCGGGCGGCGAGCGAGTTCTCCTTGAGGACACCCGAGGCGGTGAGGAACGCGCCGACCGAGTCCGCGTGGTCGTGCCAGCCGGTGCCGGTGCCGGGCGGCCAGCCGATGAGCCAGGCCTCGCTGCCGCCCGGACCCTGCAGCCGCACCCAGGTGCGGCCCTCCGGGTCGAGTGGAAGGGAGGCGATCAGCTCGGCGTCGGCGGCCGTACGCCGGACGAAGTCGAGGAGGTCCGCCTGGGCGGGCGCCAAGCCGACGGCAGGGGACACGGGAGCAGGAGATACAGACACGTACACCGTCCTGAAGCCTGAAGAAGGTTCGCGGAGCGGGCGCACCGAGGCGCCCGGAAGGAAAGAGGGATGCGAATTCAGCGGGACGGGCGACACACGCAGCCCGCATAGCGGACGAGGTCCATGTGGACCCTCCGCCACAGGCGCACGCAGGTGTCGGTCATGGTCCGGAGTACAGCATGCCGCTGTACTCCGGTCAACTCACCGTCACCATGTGGACAGAGGGTGACGGACCTACGGTCAGCGGGCGCCGGAGGCCGCCTGGGCCGGCTCCTCCTTGGCAGCGCCGCCCACCGTCGCCTCCGCCGCCGCGTAGAGGTCGGCCGGGCGGACCCCGCTCAGCGCGGTGACCAGGTGGCCGTCGGGGCGCACGAGCAGCACGCTGTGCGCCGGCGCACCCGGGTAGCTCTCGGCGACCAGCAGTTCGGCGGGGTACGGCAGCGCGGTCACGGCCGCCGCCAGCCGGGGCATCACTCCGGCGGAGACCCAGTGCTTGCGGTCCCACACTCCGGTGCCGGGCGCGATCAGGACGACCAGGAGGGCGCCGCGGCCGAGCCGGTCGCGCAGTTGGACGAAGGAACCATCCTCCGCGGTGACCCGAACGTCGGCGACGGGTGCGCCGGGCGGGGTTTCGACCGGGATCTCGCCCGCCAGATGCCGGGGCGCAAGGGGTGAGTCGGCGTACGCCCCCGGCGCACCGAGCGGCCCGCGCCCCAAGTGACCGTCCGTGAGCAGCGTGTCGTGGCCGCGCGCCGCACGCGGGACGATCTGGCGCAGCCCGCCGGCGCCGCGCAGCACCGGCAACACCTGGTCGGCGGCGCGCAGCCGGGTGGCGACCACCGCGCGCCGCTCGGCCTGGTAGCTGTCCAGCAATGCCTCGTGCGGGCCGTGGTGCCAGGCCGGTGCCAGCTTCCAGGCGAGGTTGTCGGCGTCCCTGAGGCCCTCGTCCAGCCCCTGGGTGCCGAGCGCGCCGAGCAGATGGGCCGCGTCCCCGGCTAGGAAGACCCGGCCGACGCGCCACCGGCGGGCCAGCCGGTGGTGCACCGTGTGGACACCGGTGTCGAGCAGGTCGTACGCCGGTGTGGAGCCGTCCGTCCAACCCGCGAGCGTCTCGCGGATCCGGGCCACCAGGATCTCGGGCGTGACCAGGTCCTTGCCCGGTGGCAGCAGCCAGTCCAGGCGCCACACGCCGTCCGGGAGGGGGCGGGCGGTCACCTCCCCGGCCGAGGGCCCGGTCTGCCGCCACGGCGGCGTCCGATGGAGCAACGCCCGACCCTCCCACGGAAGTTCCGTGCGCAGCGCGGCGACCGCGTGCCGCTCCACCGCCGTACGGCCGGGGAAGCGGATGTCCTGGAGTTTGCGCACCGTCGAGCGCGGTCCGTCGCAGCCGATCAGGTAACTGCCGCGCCACCACGTGCCGTTCGGCCCCCGCGTGTGCGCCGCGACGCCGGAACGCTCCTGCTCGATCGAGTCCAGACGGCTGTCCACGGCCACCTTCACCAGCGGCTCGTCGTCGATGGCCGCGCGCAGGGCGCCGGTGAGGACGTGCTGGGCGACGTGCAGCGGGGCGGCTGGGTCCGCCTCCTCGAAGGTGATCTCGCTCATCACCTGCTTGCGCCTGACGGACCGCCAGCCGGCCCAGCGCACACCGTGTTCACCGAGCGCCACCCCGGTCAGCCGCTCCACCAGGGCGGCCGTGTCCTCGCGCAGCACGACGGTGCGCGCCGGACGGGGTTCGTCCTTGCCCGGGCCCTCGTCCAGGACGACGCACGGCACCTCCTGGCGGGCCAGCGCCAGGGCGAGCGTCAGCCCGACCGGCCCCGCTCCGACGATGATCACCGGGTCCATGACGCGGCGCCCCCTGCCCGTGACGATGCCCTGACGGAGACAAGTGAACAGGAAGGGGGGGGCGGGGTGCACGATCACAGAATGTATGCAACCCATTGGCAGAGTTTGCGTCAAGCGACCAGAGGCAGTGGCGATCACGCCACTGCCTCCGGGTGATGCTTTCGGGTCTGACCTGGCGTCAGGCGGCGGTTCCCGTACCCGCGTGGCCCGCGATGCTCACGGTGTCCTCGACGCCGAGCACCGCGCCGGTCGACTTCTTGCGCCGCCGCAGCCGGCCCTCCAGCCAGCTCGCGAACGAGGTCAGCGAGAAGTTGATGATCACGTAGATCACGGCGACCACCGTGAAGGACGCGATCGTGTTGGCGCCGTAGTAGCCGCTCATCGTGTTCGCCGAGGCGAGCAGCTCGGGGAAGGTGAGGACGGCGCCGCCGAGGGCGGTGTCCTTCACGATGACCACCAGCTGGCTGACGATGGCCGGGAGCATCGCGGTGACCGCCTGCGGCAGCAGGATGAGCCGCATCACCTGGCCCTTGCGCAGACCGATCGCCAAGGCCGCCTCGGACTGCCCCTTCGGGAGGGCGAGGATACCCGCGCGGACGATCTCCGCGAGCACCGACGCGTTGTACAGCACCAGGCCGGTCACGACCGCGTACAGCGGACGGTCGTCGGAACTCACGTTGGTGTACTGGCTGTACAGCTCGTTGCCGAAGATCATCAGGACCAGTACCGGGATCGCGCGGAAGAACTCGACCACGATCGTGGCCGGGACGCGTACCCACACATGGTCCGAGAGCCGTGCGATACCGAGGACGGCGCCCAGCGGCAGCGCGATGACCATGGCCAGCGCCGCGGCCTTCAACGTGTTCTGCAGGCCGGGCCAGATGTACGTCGAGTACGCCTCCGTGCCGGTGAAGAACGGCTTCCACAGCGGCCAGTCCAGCTGGTTCTTGTCGTCGAGGGACGTGTACACCCACCAGACGACGGCCGCGAGCGCGACTATGAAGAGCGCCGTGTAGAGGATGTTGCGCCGCTTGGCGCGCGGTCCCTGGGCGTCGTAGAGGAGCGAACTCATCGCTTCACCGCCACCTTCTTGCCCACCCAGCCGAGGATCAGACCGGTCGGCAGCGTCAGGCAGCAGAACCCGAAGGCGATGACCGCGGAGATCAACAACAGCTGCGCCTCGTTCTCCACCATCTGCTTCATCAGGAGTGCCGCCTCCGTCACGCCGATCGCAGCCGCCACCGTCGTGTTCTTCGTCAATGCGATCAGCACGTTGGTCAGCGGGAGGACCGCCGCACGGAAGGCCTGCGGCAGCACGACCAGGACCAGCACCTGGGTGAAGCTCAGGCCGATCGCCCGGGCCGCCTCCGCCTGGCCGACCGGAACGGTGTTGATGCCGGCGCGGATCGCCTCGCAGACGAAGGACGACGTGTAGACGATCAGACCGAGCACTGCCAGCCGGAAGCTGGTGGTACTGACGACGTCCGACCCCAGATTGATGCCGAGGGTGTCCTTCAGGCCGAGTGAGGCGAACAGGATGATCACTGTGAGCGGGATGTTCCGCACGATGTTCACGTAGGCGGTGCCGAAACCGCGCATCAGCGGCACCGGACCCACCCGCATGGCGGCCAGCAGAGTGCCCCAGACCAGGGAGCCCGCGGCGGAGAGCAGCGTGAGCTGCACCGTCGTCCAGAAGGCACCCAGCACGTCGTACTTGTCAAGAAAGTCGAACACGATCTCCCGCGCTTCCGCGTGTTAGGGATGCCCGGTGCGCCGCCCTCGGGGACGGCGCAGCTGCCGGGCGTTGCCTCAGCTCTTGATGTCGCCGATCTTCGGGGCGGGCTCGTTCTTGTAGTCGGCCGGGCCGAAGTTCTTCTTCACGGCCGTCTCCCAGGAACCGTCGGAGACCATCTCCTCAAGGGCCTTGTTGATCTTGTCCTTGAGGGGGCTGCCCTTCTTGACGCCGATGCCGTAGTTCTCGTTGGTCATCTTGAAGCCGCCGAGCTTGAACTTGCCCTTGAACTGGGACTGGGCGGCGTAGCCGGCGAGGATCGAGTCGTCCGTGGTCAGGGCGTCGATCGCCTTGCTCTGCAGACCGGTCAGGCATGCCGAGTACGTCGGGTACTGCTGGAGCTGCGCCTTGGGGGCCAGCTTGTCGTGTACGTTCTGCGCCGAGGTCGAGCCGGTCACCGAACACAGCTTCTTCTTGTTCAGGTCCGCGGGAGACTTGATGCTGTTGTCGTCCGCGCGGATCAGCACGTCCTGGTGGGCCAGCAGGTACGGGCCGGCGAAGTCGACCTTCTGCTGGCGCTCCGGGGTGATCGAGTAGGTGGCGGCGATGAAGTCGACGTCACCGCGCTGCAGCATGGTCTCGCGGTCGGCGCTCTTCGACTCCTTCCACTCGATCTGGTCGGCGCTGTAGCCGAGCTTCTTGGCGACATAGGTGGCCACGTCGACGTCGAAGCCCGCGTAGCCCTGCGGGGTCTTCTGGCCGAGGCCCGGCTGGTCGAACTTGATGCCGATGGCGATCTTCTTGCCACCGCCGGAGGAGCCGTTGTCGTCCTTCTTGCCGCCGCCGCACGCGGTGGCGCCCACGGCGAGCGCGAGTACGGCGGCCGAGGCGGCGGTGACCTTGCGGAGCTTCATGGTGAACATCCTTTGATGGGGTGCGGAACGAGGTCCGTTTGAAAAGGCAACCCAGGGGCGCGGGGCCTGCGTCGTCAGTGGTGCAGGATCTTGGACAGGAAGTCCTTGGCCCGGTCGCTGCGCGGGTTGCTGAAGAACTGGTCGGGCGCAGCCTCTTCCACGATCCGGCCGTCGGCCATGAAGACCACACGGTTTGCAGCCGATCGTGCGAAGCCCATCTCGTGGGTGACGACGACCATCGTCATACCTTCACGGGCGAGCTGCTGCATGACCTCGAGGACCTCGTTGATCATCTCGGGGTCGAGGGCGGAGGTCGGCTCGTCGAAGAGCATGACCTTCGGGTCCATCGCCAGTGCCCGCGCGATCGCGACGCGCTGCTGCTGGCCGCCGGAAAGCTGGGCGGGGTACTTGTCGGCCTGGGTGCCCACACCGACCCGGTCGAGCAGGGACCGCGCCTTCTCCTCGGCCTGCTTCTTGTCCGCCTTGCGGACCTTGAGCTGCCCCAGCATCACGTTCTCGAGCACGGTCTTGTGCGCGAAGAGGTTGAAGGACTGGAAGACCATCCCGACGTCCGCCCGCAACCGGGCCAGCTCCCTGCCCTCCTGGGGCAGGGGCTTGCCGTCGATGGCGATGGTGCCCGAGTCGATCGTCTCCAGACGGTTGATGGTGCGGCACAGCGTCGACTTTCCGGACCCGGAGGGCCCGATGACCACGACGACCTCGCCGCGGGCGATCGTCAGGTCGATGTCCTGGAGCACGTGCAACGCGCCGAAGTGCTTGTTGACGCTCTTCAGGACGACCAGTTCGTCGGACGTGACCACGTCTTCCTTGGTCACCGATACATTGGTCATCGCTCTCGGGCTCCGTCCTCCTCGGTTTCGGTGGACAGTAGTGAGCGGCTGTGACCTGCGTCATCACATCTGAGGGAGATCTGAGCATCACGATCCGATAGCAATCGGACACGCGTCGTAGCACTTGCCGCCCCGGTGCGTATCGGCCGGATAACGGAAGCGACGGGCGACCGGAACCCCCTTGACGCCGTCCTTGTCCATCGGCGTCACTGCCATGGTGCACGCGCGCGTGAGCTATACGACGCACGCGAACCGAGAACGTACGACCGCTGAACCGGAGGGGGCCGGGATGAGACTGCTGCTCGTCGAGGACGACAACCACGTCGCCGCTGCCCTGTCCGCCGTACTCGCGCGGCACGGTTTCGACGTCACCCACGCGCGCAGCGGCGAGGAGGCCCTGCAGGCGCTCGTCCCCGAGGGCAACGGCTTCGGCGTGGTCCTGCTCGACCTGGGCCTGCCCGACCAGGACGGCTACGAGGTCTGCGGCAAGATCCGCAAACGCACCAGCACTCCGGTGATCATGGTGACGGCCCGCTCCGACGTCCGTTCCCGCATCCACGGGCTCAACCTGGGCGCCGACGACTACGTGGTGAAGCCCTACGACACCGGGGAACTGCTCGCCCGTATCCACGCCGTCAGCCGGCGCACCGTCCAGGAGGACCCGGCGACCGGCGGCGAGAGCGCCCTGGTCCTCGGTCCCGTACGCATCGAACTGCCCACCCGGCAGGTCACCGTCGACGGTTCGGCTGTCCAACTGACCCGCAAGGAGTTCGATCTCCTCGCCCTGCTCGCGCAGCGCCCCGGAGTGGTCTTCCGGCGGGAGCAGATCATCAGCGAGGTCTGGCGCACCAGTTGGGAGGGGACCGGCCGCACCCTGGAGGTGCACGTCGCCTCCCTGCGCGCCAAACTGCGCATGCCCGCGCTGATCGAGACCGTACGCGGCGTCGGCTACCGGCTCGTCGCCCCGGCCGCCTAGCGGGGACGGGTGCGCACTCGGCTCCTGCCGCTGCTCATCATCCTGATGGCGGCCGTCCTCCTCGCCCTGGGCCTCCCGCTCGCCATCAGCGTGGCCGCCGCACAGCAGCAGAAGGTCGTCGTCGACCGCATCGACGACACGGCACGCTTCGCGGCGCTCGCCCAGTTCGTGACCGACGGGCCCAGCGGATCGCGCCGCACCAGCACCGACGAGCGCCTGGAGGCGCTGCGCAGCGAACTCGGCAGCTACTACGGCGTCTACGGCATCCGCGCGGGCGTCTTCTACCGCAACGGCTCGGCGATGGCCAACGCCCCCGACGACTGGTTCGTACCGCGGACGGGGGAGATGCGGGACGCCTTCGAGGAGGCGCTGCTCAGCCGGCGCAGCCATGATCCGCGGCAGGTGTGGCCCTGGCAGCGCAGCCGGCTGATCGTGGCCTCGCCGGTGATCCGGGACGGGGACGTGGTGGCGGTCGTGGTCACCGACTCGCCCACCGGGCAGATGCGTTCGCGGACCCTGCGCGGCTGGCTGATCATCGGGGCCGGCGAGATCGCGGCGATGCTGCTGGCCGTCGGCGCGGCCCTGCGGCTGACCGGCTGGGTGCTCAGACCGGTACGGGTCCTGGACGCCACCACCCACGACATCGCCACCGGGCGGCTGAAGTCGCGGGTGGCGGTCGGTGGCGGGCCGCCGGAACTCAGACGGCTCGCCCGTTCGTTCAACGAGATGGCGGACAACGTGGAAGACGTGCTGGAGCAGCAGCGCGCCTTCGTCGCGGACGCCTCGCACCAGCTGCGCAACCCGCTCGCGGCGCTGCTGCTACGCATCGAACTGCTCGCCCTCGAACTCCCCGAGGACAACGAGGAGATCGCCTCGGTCCGCAGCGAGGGCAAGCGCCTCGCCCAGGTCCTGGACGACCTGCTGGACCTGGCGCTGGCCGAGCACGCCGAGGCGGACCTGAGGCTGACCGACATCGGCGCCCTCGCCGAGGAGCGGGTCGCCTCCTGGTCTCCGGCCGCCGAGGCCAAGGGCGTCCGGCTGACCGGGGACTGCCCGCCCACGACAGCCTGGGCGGACCCGATCACTCTGTCCAGCGCCCTGGACGCGGTGATCGACAACGCCGTGAAGTTCTCCCCCGAGGGCGGCACGGTGGAGGTCACCGTCGCCGCCGACGGCGACAGATCCACGGTCGTCGTCACCGACACCGGGCCGGGCCTCACCGAAGAGGAACTCGCGCGCGTGGGCGACCGCTTCTGGCGCAGCGGCCGCCACCAGAACATCAAGGGCTCGGGCCTCGGCCTGTCCATCGTGCACGCGTTGCTCACGGCAGGCGGCGGCTCGATCGACTACGCCCACCATGAGCCGCGGGGGTTGCGGGTGACGGTGACCGTGCCGAGGCAGAGGGAGACCTGACCGGGGCGGCGGGGCTGGTGCTGGGTGCCGCGGGGCCTGGAGCCGGGGGCTGTGGGCCTGGGGCCTCGGGGCAGTCGTTGGTGGCGGCTCGCCGGTCGGCGGTGTGGCTTGGCCGGGCCGGGCGGTGTGGCTCGACCGGCTGGGCGGTTGCTGGGGCGTGGTTGTTCGCTCGGGGCCCGAGAGTTGGGCCACGGAGCCGGTCGCGGCCTTGGCTCGGCGTTCCTTCGCGGACGGCGACGGCGGGCCGCGGAATCGCTCGCGGGTCTGGTCCGGTCGGCGTGGCCTCGGCGGCCGGCGTGTCCCAGGGCGGCGGTTCTCCTGCGCGACGCGGGAGATGAGGCGCGGGTACGGTCGGGGCTCGGTGCGGTGGGCGCGGCCCCGGCCCGCTCGTGACGGGGCGAGCCGCCAGGGTTCCGGGCCGTGCGCCGGGCTAGGGCTTCACCGAGCGGTAATAGCGACGGGCGCCTTCCTGGAGGGGCAGCGGGTCCGTGTAGACGGCGGTGCGCAGATCGACCAGTTGGGCGGAGTGGACATGGGCGCCTATGTCGTCGCGGCTGTTGATGACCGTACGGGTCACCCATTCGGTGAGACGGGGGTCCACGTCCGTGCGGGTCATCAGGAGGTTGGACACGGCGATCGTCGGGACCTCGTTGCCCTGCTGTACGGCCGGGTAGGCCGACTCGGGGATGTTGGTGGCCCGGTAGTACCGCGCCTCCTCGCCCTGGTTGTGCAGCTTGGCGATCAGGTCGCCCTCGATCGGCACGAACTTGAAGGCGGATCTCTGGGCCAGGGCGAGGAGTCCCTTGGTGGGCAGGCCGCCCGACCAGAAGAAGGCGTCGATCTTGTGCCGCTCCAGTTGGTCGGGCCCGGTGTCGATACCGTCCGCGACCGGGGTGACGTCCTTACGGGGGTCGATGCCGGCGGCCTTGAGCACACGGTCGGCGATCAGCCGCACCCCGGAGTCGGGCAGCCCGGTCGCCACCCGCTTGTGCCGCAGGTCCGTGACGTTTCTGATGTCCGAGTCGCTGCGCACGACGAGGTGGACGTAGTCGTCGTAGAGCCGGGCCACACCGCGCAGCCGCCCGGCACCGCTGCCGTGCTGCAACTCGTACGCCTCCACCGCGTCGGCCGCGGCGATGGTGAAGTCGGCCTTGCCGGTCGCCACCCGCTGCACGTTCTCCTGTGAGCCGGCGCTCTTCAGCAGCTTCACCTTGAGGTTGGGCATGTCCTTGGCGAACTCGGCGCGCAGCCGCTCGCCGTACTCCTGGTAGACCCCCCGGGACGTGCCCGTGCTGAAGACGATCGTGCCGCTCGGCGGCTTGTCGCCCAGCGGCAGCAGCCACCACAGCAGCAGCCCGAGCACCACGAGACCGACGGCCGCGGCCGGCAGCGCCCGGCGCCTGCTGATACGGGGGAACACCTTGGACATGCGGCGATCCTGCCAGGGCGGGCGCGGCGCTGACCAGGGCCGGGGTCACTCCGGGGCGGGCATCGAGCTCAACCCGGGACAGGAGACGGGGTCACTCCGGGGCGGGCAAGAGGGTCGCGGGCTCTGTCAGTGGTGGCCGTTAGAGTCGTCGCATGAGCACTTCGCCCGCCGACCTCGTCCGAGAGTTCCATCGCGCCTTCGGCCTCGACGCCCGCACCGCGCCGACGGAGGTGAGCCCCGAACTGGCCGCGCACCGTGGGGAACTGCTCGCCGAGGAGGCCGCGGAGGTCGCCGAGGTCGCGGTCGACGGCCCACTGGACAAGCTCGCGCACGAACTGGCGGACGTGGTCTATGTGGCGTACGGCACGGCGCTGGTCCACGGCATCGACCTCGACCAGGTGATCGCCGAGATCCACCGCGCCAACATGAGCAAGCTCGGCCCGGACGGACAGGTCGCCCGCCGGGCCGACGGCAAGGTCCTCAAGGGTGAGCACTACCGCGCGCCGGACGTGTCGTCCGTACTGCGCAGCCAGGGTTGGATACCGGCGGCTGAGGACTGTTCTTCGCGGGCGAGCGCCTAGAAGGTACCGCCCGCCAGCTTCCACTCGCGGTTCAGGGTGCCCAGCGGAATGCTGCGCTGGACGACCGGTGTGCCGAAGACGGACAACTGGAGCCGCAGGGTCCCGGACAGATCGACCCCGCCGTACACGCCCCAGGCGCCCGCGGCCCTCGCCCCGCCGCCGGTGGAGGCGGTGACCGTGCCGGAGGCCTCGCCCCGCAGATACGGGGCCAGGTCGGCGGTGACGCCGACGGTGCCGTAGAGGCCCACCGAGGCCTCGGCGCCGAGCGCCGCCTTCACGTTCCCGGCCGTGGTGACGGAGGTGCGCACGGGCGTGCTCGTCATGTCCGAGGAGCTGACCGGCGTCCAGCCCCTGGCCGGGCCGAAGGTGCCGCCCGCCTTGAAGCCGCCCTTGAGGTTCTGCTCGACGTCGACGGTGACCCGCCCGTCGCCGCTGATCTGGACGTACGCGGTCAGGTCGAGGTTGACGACGACGGGGACCGGGCCGACCTGGAGGACGGGGTCCGCGTGCAGTTTGGCGAACGGGATCCGCAGCGGGGTGCCGGTGGCCGCGGCCGCCCGGCCCTTGACCGCCCAGCCGGAGGTCCAGTCGCCGGACACACCGAGGTAGGCGGATCCGGGCGGGGCGTCGGTACCGGCGCCGCCGTAGGCGAAGTCGACCTGCGGGGCGACCTGGACGAAGCCGTGCACCGAGGCGGTGGCGGAGGCCGGGGCGTCCTGGGCCGTCGGTATGTCGGCGCTCAGGTCGAGCCGGAGGCTGCCGAGCGGCACCGTGGCGCCCTTCGGGCCGGCGTGTGCGTGACCAGTCGTCGCCCAGGACACCTTCACACCGGGCAGGAGCTTGTCGACGGCGAAGGACGAGGGGTCGACCGGTACGACGCCCTTGGCCGTCTCGTCGCCGAGCAGTGCGTTGAGGGTGGCCGGTTCCGTCTGTACCTCGGTGTCGCCGTCCGTCTCGCCGATCACCTTGGTGACCTTGGCGAGCAACCCGTCCGGTGCCCCGGGCGCGGGCGCACTGGCGATCACATCACCGACGGCGGCCTTGTGCGGGGCGCCGGAGGGAGTGGAGGAGGCGGGCGGGGAGGAGGGTGATGAACTTCCCTGCGGGACGGGCTTGTCGGGCTTGTCGGGCTTGTTGGTGAGGATGGCCCGCCGGGTGTGGCTGTCGTAAGTGCCGATGGCCAGCGTCGTCCTGTGGGCCCGCTGCCCGGAGCCGGCCGGCCCCGCCGTGGCGGACGCGGCGGTCGTGGTGGTGGCGGGCGCGGCGACGGCGAGTGAGTGGTCCGTGCCGTCGGCGGACCGGTCGGCGGCCTCGACCTGTCGGTCGTGCCCCGCGGTGGCCGACGGTTCGGCGTGCGAGGCGGGCGAGGAACAGGCCGCGGCGAGGAGGAGGGTGGTCACGGTGAAGGCGGGCAGCAGGGCACGTCTGTGCCGCATGCGTCTGCGCATGGTCGGTCCTGTGTGGAGTGGGGGGTGGCAGAGAGGAGGTACCAGGCGGGGGCTACTTGTCGGTAGAACCGGCCGGTAACTCGCGATGACCATGAGCATGCCATGCGTTTGGGCAGGGACCCCTCACAATTCGGCCACATCCCAAAGTGACCTGTATTACGGCGAGTTCACGTCACGGCGGGCCGAAAGGGGACGTGAAAGCGAGGCTCAGGAGCCGGCCAGGCAGGTGCCGCCGAGGCGGGTCAGCAGGGACGACAGCTGTGTGATGTCCTCGGCGTTCAACGCCGGGGCGGCGAAGACCTCGATGGCGGTCTCCTCGGCCGTCGCCAGCATCTCCTGCAGCCGCCGTCGGCCCGTCCCGGTCAGCGACGCGTAGGCCACGCGCGCGTCCCGGGCGTCCGCCTCACGGGTCACCAGCCCGATCCGCTCCAGTGGCGCCAGCCCGCGCGTGACCCCGGAGGCCGTCAGGCCCAGTGCCTCGGCGAGGTCGACCCGCCGCATGCGGCCGCCGGGCGCCTGGCTCAGCCGGAGCAGCACGGTGAAGTCGGCGAGGCTCACGCCGTGCAGCCCACTCAGCCGGGAGTCGAAGCGCCGCACGAGCGCCGCCTGGGCACGTACCAGTCGCAGTGCCGCGTCCAGGGCGTCACACATGGCTGCTCACTGCCCGCTCCCGGTGTCCTCGCCGTAGCCACTCATTGCCTTCTCCTTGAGTGCTCAAGTTTATGCGCCGTTCGAACGTGCCGCGCGCCGCTGCCGCTTGCCCATCGGCGCCTGGGAGAGGTCCTCGGCGGTGGAGCGGAGGTTCTTGAAGCCGTAGCCGCGCTCGGTCAGCCAGGCCTTCGCCGCCTCCTCGGCTCGTTCGGTCGCCTCCAGGATGTCCTCTTCTTCCTCCCCGGTGTCGGAGAAACGGAAGACGAAAGCCGGCCGGGCGGCGATGTCGTAGGTGAGGTTGCCTTCGGGGGTGAACGCGGCGCGCAGTACGTCGTGTTCGGCGGCATCGGCCAGCAGGTCGGCCCGCTGCGCGTCGGTGAGGCCGTCGAAGGCGCCGCGGACGGTGATCCGGAAAGTGCGAGTGCTCATCCCGTGACCATAGGCACAGCGGGCCTCGGTCTCCACCGGATTTCCGAACGGGCCGGGCCTCCTCGGCACCGCCACTCACCTGAGCCTTCCACCCGACGCGAACCGGACGGCCGCGGTTCGGCTGCCCGGGGCTGGAAGCGTCGCGGCGCAGCTCGGCTCCTCCGGCGAGCGCCTACCCTGGAGCCGCAGGCAGCGAGCCGACCGACTGCCGTGGCCCGTCCGGGAAGGCGGTGGCGTTCCATGCGGTACGTGGCGGTGAGCGCGCTGAGCCACCCCGGGCTGCTCCGCGAGCGGAACGAGGACAGCCTCGTGATCGGGCCGTGGACCCTGTGCGCCACGGTGACGGAGAGTCCGCAGACCCTGGTCTTCCCGCTGGGCACACCCCTCGTCGTCGCCGTCGCCGACGGGCTCGGCGGGCATCCCGGCGGCGACGTGGCCAGCGCCCTGGTCGCCCGCCGAATCGCGTCCGTCGGCCCCAACCTGAGCAGCGAGGACGCCGTCCGCGACGCCTTGCACGCGTGCAATCGCGCCGTGTACGCGGCCGCCGGCGGCGAGAAGGAGACCGAGCTCGCCGCCATGGGCACGACGGTCGCCGGCATCGTCGTGCAGCCGGACTCGCTGCTGGCGTTCAACGTGGGCGACAGCCGGGTCTACGCAGCTTCCCGCGACGGGCTGCGCCAGGTGAGCGTCGACGACAGCCCTCCGCTCGAACCCGGACAGCACACCACGTCCATCGTCACCCAGTGCCTGGGCGGCAGCCCCTCGTACCGCGCCGTCCAACCCCATGTGACGGCCCAGGCCCTGTCTTCCGGCGACCGCTACCTCATCTGCACCGACGGTCTGACCGATCCCCTGCCGGCGGATGTGCTCGACGAGGTGATGCGGGAGCACGACGACGGCCGCGCGGCCTTCGAGCTGTGGAAGGCCGCCATCGCCGCGGGCGGCCCCGACAACATCACGCTGGCGGTCGTACGCATCTCCGACGAATAGCTCACGGCCGAGGAAGCGATCACGGCCGAAGACTCACGACGGGAACTCCCCCGACGGAAAGCCGTATCGCCCTTGCAACCGGACGAAGCACGCAGAGATCAGAACCCGCACCTGCGCCAGCCCCGATGCGGTGCGCTCGAAGCAGACCACCAGCTCGTGCCCGCCCGGCCCGATCGGCTGCACCAGGCGGCCACCCGGGCGCACCTGCGCGGCCAGTGGCGCGGGCACCTCCGGGAACGCCGCCGACACGAGGACGGCGTCGTACGGAGCCCGGTCCGGCACACCGCCGCTGCCGTCGCCGACCCGCAGCTCCACGTTCCGCACGCCCTGACGCGCGAGGTTCACGCGCGCCCGGCGGGCTATGTCCGGCCGCATCTCGATGCTGACCACGTCCGCGGCCAGCCGGGCGAGCAGCGCGGTCTGGAAGCCCAGACCCGTACCCACCTCCAGGACCTGCTCCGACCCGTCCAGATCAAGGCCCTCGATCATCATGGCGGACAGCGAGGGCTGCGTGGTGACCTGTCCCTGACCGATGGCAACGGGTACGTCCCGGTAGGCGGCGGCCAGCTGATCGGCCGGGACGAATCCCGCCCGGGGCGTCGTCCGCACGGCCTCGAGCAGTCGCTCGTCCCCGACCCCGGCGGCCACGAGGGCCCGCACGAGATCGTCCGGTTGTCCGGGTACGGACTTCACGGCCTGGTTCACCGCACCACCAGGTGGCGACGCCTACGGTGGAGACATGACCGAGATCGTCGTCTACGAACTCGACAGGCCTGGGGCAACGCGCTCCACCACGGGACCGACGAGTGGCGCGGAACGGCACGTCCGCCGGGTGCACGCGGCACCGGCGGCACCCGGGTCGCACACGGCCGCGGGACCGCGGACCCTCTGCGGCAAGGACACCTTCGCCATGGAGACGACCGGCTGGAAGCCCTCCGACCACCCGGGAGCGCCCTGGTACCCCGAGGAACACGCCTCGGTGGTCTGCCCGGACTGCGATGCCGTGATGGAGACCTGACCGGCGTACCGGCTGCCCGGTGCCACCGCGCCCACCGTGTTCCCGCCGCTCACCCGCGTTCCACGTACTCCTTGAAGTGCTCCAGATCGCCGCGGACGAGGCGTTCGATCGCGTTCGTCTGGGCGAATCCCTTCGGGCCGCCGAAGGTGACCCGGACCGTGTCGGGGTCGTACTCCAGGCGTGCCTGGATCCGGGTGTGGTTCTGGTCGATCGGCAGCACCGAGAAGGAACCCATCAGCTCGGGGCCGCCTCTGGTGAGCCACTCCATCAGGTGTTCGCCGCGGTCGGTGACCTCGGCCTCGACCTCCCGGGCCCGGCCGCCCGCCTCGACCTCCAGATGCGCCCGGCCCCCCGCCTCCTTACGCGCACCCCGCACCCCGTCCAGGAAGCGCGGATAGTTCTCCACCCGGTGCAGCGTCTCCCAGGCCCTGCCGACCGGAACCCCGACGTCGACGTGCAGTTCGAGGGTGCTCATGGCCCACCTCCACGTGCAACTCATGACGCATGGCCTTCCGCTTCCAGTGTGCGCCCTGCGGGGACAGGTGGTTGAAGTCGGGTGTGATGCCGCCGCGCGTGATGCGCCGGTGCCGTCGGTCGGGCGTACCGTCAGGCCGGTGACGTCTCCGGCAGGCGCCGCTCCAGTTCCGCCAGCCTCGTGCGCAGCGCCTTCTCCGTGTTGCGCCGCTCCGTCACCTCGCGCATGATCGCGGAGATTCCGGCCACCCGGCCGGTCTCGTCGCGCAGAAGCGCCACCGTGAACTCGATCGACAGGCGGTGGCCGTCCCGGTGGGTGGCCGGCACGCCGAGCAGCTTGTCGCCGTACCGGGTCTCGCCGGTCGCCATCGTGTGCCGGTAGCCCTTCCCGTGCCGATCCCGCAGTTTCTCCGGGATGATCAGGTCAAGGCTGTGGCCGACGGCTTCGGCCGCGGAGTGGCCGAACATGCGTTCCGCTCCGGCGTTCCACACCCGGATGATCCCCTCCGGGTCGGCCACCACGATGGCCTCGGACGACTCCCGCACGATCGCCCGGGCCAGCCAGGCCTCCGGCTCACCGACTCCGACTGTCGCATTGTTCGCGTCGCCCACGGCGTCTTCCCTCCTCTTGGCGCGCGCCCGACGGACCGCGGTCGCGGGCATGTGCCGGGCGCGCCTGTCGTTGATCGGCACCGCCGACAGTATGGCGTGCGCATCCTGAATAAGGAATACTGCATACAATGTCCGTCCCTGTGAAAGGAGCCGCTCCATGCTGTTCCGGCAGCTCGAGTACTTCGTGGCGGTGGCCAGGGAGAAGCACTTCGCGCGGGCAGCGGATGCCTGCTACGTCTCTCAGCCCGCCCTGTCGATCGCCATCGCCAAGCTGGAACGGGAGCTGAACGTCACCCTGATCAACCGGGGGCACAACTTCGAGGGCCTGACCCCGGAGGGCGAACGGCTCGTCGTCTGGGCCAAGCGGATCCTCGCCGAGCACGACGCGTTCAAGGCCGAGGTGGCCGTCATGCGGTCGGGCATCACCGGGACGCTGCGGCTGGGGACGGGACCCACCGTGTCGACGACGACGGCGCTCCCCGTGGCCGCGTTCTGCGCGATGCACCCGCTGGCCAGGGTGAGGGTCTGCTCCCGGCTGTCCTCCGCGGAGCTGGTCCGGCAGCTGCTCGACTTCGAACTTGACGCCGCCATCGCCCACTTCGGCCCCGACGACCGGGAGGGTGTGGACGTGGTGCCGCTGTACGAGGAGCAGTACGTGCTGCTGGTGCCCGGTGAGCACATGGTGCCCGCGCGCTCCACCATCAGCTGGGCGGAGGCGGCCGAGCTGCCGCTGGCGCTGCTCTCCCCGGACATGCGTTTCCGTCAGTTCATAGACAGTGCCTTCGAAAGCGCCGGGGCCGTGGCGACCCCCCAGGTGGAGACGGACTCCGTCGCCGCCCTCTACTCCCATGTCGCCACGGGCGCCTGGGCGAGCGTCGTCCCGCACACATGGCTGAACACCATGCCGGTGACCGGCGGTACCAGGGCCGTCCGGCTGATCGGGCCGGACGCAAGGGCGCCGATCTCGGTGGCGATCCGCGCGGCGACTCCCGGTTCGGTCGCGGCGAGGGCATTCCTCAACGTGGTCGCGGGGCTGTCGCTGGACGAGGTTTTCGTGCCCGAGTGGCCGGAGAGCGCCGCCGGGGCAGGCGCCTCCGAGGAATCCCACGGCGGGCAGTTCGCCGAACTCCGCGGGGCGGGCTGACGGGGGCGCCTCCGGCGACCGGCGGGGAGCCCCCTCGCACACCGCCGCCGGCCGATGTCCCGGGCGCGCCGTGGCGCACTCGGCCGACCCATGTCCACCTCGATAAACGCCGTAAATCAGCTGGTTGGCAAAAGATCTTGGACGCGTCGGTCTCCCGGCGCGGATCGTGAGTCACGGAAAACGAACTGGGCGACCCTCTAGGGAGGATCCGGACCATGACGGACGCTGTCACACAGGACTCGGGGGCGGAGGGCGCCGACGAACCGGCCGCTTTGACCGACGGGATCCATCTGGTCGTCGACGCACTCAAGCTCAACGGCGTCGAGACCATCTACGGGGTCGTCGGCATCCCGATCACCGACCTGGCTCGTCTCGCGCAGGCGTCGGGCATCCGCTACATCGGGTTCCGGCACGAGAGCGACGCCGGGCACGCCGCGGCGGCGGCCGGGTTCCTCACGCAGAAGCCAGGCATCTGCCTGACGGTGTCCGCGCCGGGCTTCCTCAACGGCCTCGTGGCGCTCGCCAACGCCACCACCAACTGTTTCCCGATGGTGCAGATCTCCGGGTCCAGCGAGCGGCACCTCGTCGACCTCCAACGGGGCGACTACGAGGAAATGGATCAGCTCGCGGCCGCCAGGCCGTTCGCCAAGGCGGCCTACCGAGTACACCGGGCCGAGGACATCGGCCGCGGCCTCGCCCGCGCGCTCCGTACCGCGATCTCCGGACGCCCGGGAGGGGTCTACCTGGACATCCCGGCCGCGGTGCTGGGCGAGGTCATCGACGCCGAGAAGGGCGCCGCGTCGCTGTGGCGGCTCGTCGACCCGGCACCGCGCCAGCTGCCGCAGCCCGAGGCCGTGGACCGCGCGATCGAGCTCCTCGCCGGCGCCGAGCGGCCGCTGGTCGTGCTCGGCAAGGGCGCGGCGTACGCGCAGGCCGACGAGCCGATCCGGGAGTTCGTCGAGACCACCGGCATCCCCTACGTACCCATGTCGATGGCGAAGGGCCTGCTGCCCGACGACCACCCGCAGTCGGCGGCCACCGCGCGCTCGCTGGCGCTGAAGAAGGCCGACGTCGTCATGCTGGTCGGCGCGCGTCTCAACTGGCTGCTCGGCCACGGCGACGCGCCCCAGTGGAGCCCGGACGCCAAGTTCATCCAGGTCGACATCGCGGCCAACGAGATGGACAGCAACCAGCCCATCGCGGCCCCGCTCGTCGGCGACATCGGCTCCGTGATGGAGGCTATGGTCGAGCGCGGCAAACCGGGCCGGATCACGGCCCCGGCGCAGTGGCGCGAGGAACTCGCCACCCGCTCGGCGCAGAACGTCACCAAGATGGCCGGCCGCCTGAAGGCCGCCGAGACGGCGCACCCGATGAAGTTCCTGGGCGCGCTGCAGGCCATCCGCGACGTGCTGCACGAGAACCCGCGCGCCTATGTCGTCAACGAGGGCGCCAACGCGCTGGACCTGGCCCGCAACACCATCGGCATGCAGGCGCCGCGGCACCGGCTGGACAGCGGCACCTGGGGCGTCATGGGCATCGGCATGGGCTACGCGATCGCCGCCGCCGTCGAGACCGGCGACCCGGTCGTCGCCATCGAGGGCGACAGCGCGTTCGGGTTCAGCGGCATGGAGATCGAGGCGGTGTGCCGCTACAACCTGCCGATCGTCACCGTCGTACTCAACAACAGCGGTGTCTACCGCGGTGACGACCCCTCCGCCTCCGACGACCCGGCGCCGACCGCTCTGAAGGCCCGCCACGACCTCATGATCCAGGCGTTCGGCGGCAAGGGCTACCAGGCGACGACACCCGCAGAGGTCGCCACCGCCCTGCGTGAGGCGCTGGCCGCCGGCGGTCCGGCGCTCATCGACTGCGTGATCGACCCGACGGACGGCACCGAGAGCGGCAACATCGCGCACCTCAACCCCAAGGGCATCACGGCCAAGCACTGACCACGTATCGCCATCACCGTATCGAGACGATTCACAAAGGAAAGCGAACATGTCTGAACTGCCCCTCTCCGGGATAAAAGTGATCGACTTCACCGGTGTGCAGGCCGGCCCGGCCTGTACCCAGATGCTCGCCTGGCTCGGAGCCGACGTCCTCAAGGTGGAGCGCCCCGCCGGCGGCGATGTGACGCGCAATCAGCTGCGCGACCTCCCCGACGTCGACGCGCTGTACTTCACGATGCTGAACAGCAACAAGCGCTCCCTGGCCATCAACACCAAGTCCCCCGAGGGCCGGGACGTCATGGAGAAGCTGATCCGCCAGGCCGACATCCTGGTCGAGAACTTCGCACCGGGCGCCATGGACCGCATGGGCCTGGACTGGGAGACGCTCCAGGAGTGGAACCCGCGGCTGATCTTCGGCTCCGTCAAGGGCTTCAACGAGGACTCGCCGTGGAACGACCTCAAGGTCTACGAGAACGTGGCCCAGTGCGCCGGCGGTGGTGCGTCCACCACCGGATTCTGGGACGGCCCGCCCACCGTCAGCGGTGCCGCCCTCGGTGACAGCAACACCGGTATGCACCTGCTCATCGGGCTGCTCACGGCGCTGATCGACCGTGACCGGACCGGCAAGGGCCAGAAGGTGGCGGTGTCCATGCAGGACGCCGTGCTCAACCTGTGCCGGGTCAAGCTCCGTGACCAGCAGCGCCTGGACCGCGTGGGCTACCTGGAGGAGTACCCGCAGTACCCGAACGGGGAGTTCGGCGAGGCCGTGCCGCGGGGCGGCAACGCAGGCGGCGGCGGTCAGCCGGGCTGGGTGCTGAAGTGCAAGGGGTGGGAGACCGACCCCAACGCCTACATCTACTTCACGGTCCAGGAGCAGAACTGGAAGCGGACGGCCGAGGCCATCGGCCGCCCCGAGTGGGCCGAGGACCCGGAGTACAGCACCGCCAGGGCCCGGCAGGCCCACATCTTCGAGATCTTCGAGGAGATCGAGAAGTGGCTGGCCGACAAGACGAAGTACGAGGCGGTCGACATCCTGCGCAAGTGGGAGGTGCCCTGCGCCCCCGTGATGAGCATGAAGGAGATCGCCGAGGACCCCGCGCTGCGCAAGAGCGGGACGGTCGTCGAGGTCGAGCAGAAGGGCCGCGGGACGTACCTGACGGTCGGCAGCCCGATCAAGTTCTCCCGGTTCCAGCCCGACATCAAGGGTGCCCCGCTGCTCGGCGAGCACACCGACGAGGTCCTGCGCGAGCTGGGCT
Source organism: Streptomyces sp. NPDC052107 (assembly GCF_040680215.1). Lineage (NCBI taxonomy): Bacteria > Bacillati > Actinomycetota > Actinomycetes > Kitasatosporales > Streptomycetaceae > Streptomyces > Streptomyces sp. NPDC052107. Next base: position 12,349 of record NZ_JBFAWG010000036.1, on the reverse strand, counting down.
TTGATGCGAGTGCCGTCGCCGGGATGCGTGACAAGCAGATCATCATCTGAACCACGGCGTGACAGAGCCGGCCCGGACACTGCTCCGGGCCGGCTCCTTGCTGTCGTCGGAGTAGTTTCGATGGTCTGTATACTGAATACAGTATTCGTCGATGGGTGTTACCATGATCGAATCTCCCCGACACGCGCTGCTGGTCCTTCCCGCCCGGCGTGCCACGGTGTCCGGTGCGCGGCACTTCACCGAGACGCTGCTGCGCCAGTGGTGCCTGGGTGAGGACGACACCTGCGCGGCGGTCCTCGTCGTCGACGAGCTGGCGGCCAACGCGGCCGAGCACGGTCACCACCACATGGCGCTGCGCCTCAGCCTGGACCGGGACCTCCTGCACATCACGGTGCGCGATCACGGAGGAGGCGTCCGGCCGCACTCCGACGGCGATCCGGACGAGCACGGCCGTGGTCTGCGGATCGTGGGCGCGCTCGCCACGCGGACGGAGATACGGCGGGACGCCACGGGCTGGCGTGTCGCGGTGGAGCTGCCCGTCACCTGTCCCGGGACCCGCACGGCCCGCACGTAGGCCCGGGAACGCCCGTAGCGGCCGGACACGACGGTGTCCGGCCGCTGCACGGGGGCGGAGCGTCCCCGCAGCACGGGAGGCGTAGCCCTCCGGTCTCGGTCAGGGCTGCCTCCCGGGCACGAGGGCCTTTCTGGTTCGCCGGCGCGGATGTCGCACTCCGCACCAGGTTCAGAAGGCCCTCGCTCATTTGAGGATCACAGGACGCCTAGCCCGTCACCGTCACCCGACGTGCGGCCGGGGGCGCCTCGCGCCGGCCGTCGGTGCTGAGCGCGTGCAGGATCTCCTCCACGCTCTGCTTGGCGTCGCCGAAGAGCATGCTGCTGTTCTCGCGGAAGAACAGCGGGTTCTGCACGCCCGCGTAGCCGGAGGCCATGGAACGCTTGAAGACGATGACCTGCTCCGCCTCCCAGACCCGCAGCACCGGCATGCCGGCGATCGGGCTGCTCGGGTCCTCGGCCGCGGCCGGGTTGACGGTGTCGTTCGCGCCGATGACGAGCACGACCGAGGTGTCGGCGAAGTCGTCGTTGATCTCGTCCATTTCCAGAACGACGTCGTAGGGCACTTTCGCCTCGGCCAGCAGCACGTTCATGTGCCCGGGCAGGCGCCCGGCGACGGGGTGGACGCCGAAGCGGACGTCGACGCCCCGCTCGCGCAGCTGTCGCGTCAGCTCGGCGACCGGGTGCTGGGCCTGGGCGACGGCCATGCCGTAGCCGGGGGTGATGATCACTGAGCGGGCCTGGGCGAGCATCTCGGCCGCCTCCGCGGCGCGCACCTCGCGGTGCTCGCCCTGTTCCTCCTCGCGGCCGGTCGGCGCCTCGATGCCGAAACCGCCCGCGATGACGGAGATGAAGGAGCGGTTCATCGCCTTGCACATGATGTAGGACAGGTAGGCACCGGAGGAGCCGACCAGCGCCCCCGTGACGATGAGCAGGTTGTTGTCGAGCAGGAAGCCGGCCGCGGCCGCCGCCCAGCCCGAGTAGCTGTTCAGCATGGAGACGACGACGGGCATGTCGCCGCCGCCGATCGAGGCGACCAGGTGCCAGCCCAGCGCCAGCGCCAGCACCGTCACCGCGATCATCAGCGGCAGGTCCGGGCTGATGGTGAACCAGACCGTCAGCGCGACGAAGGCACCGAGCGCGCCGAGGTTCAGCGCGTTCTTGCCCGGCAGCATCAGCGGACGGGAGTTGATCCGCGCCGAAAGCTTCAGGAACGCGACGATCGAGCCGGTGAAGGTGACCGCGCCGATGAAGATGCCGATGAACACCTCGGCGTGGTGGATGCCCAGCAGGTCGGCGCCGATCCGGGTCTGCGCCTTGCCGTGCGACTCCACCTCCAGGTAGCTGTTCCAGCCCACCAGCACCGCGGCGAGGCCGACGAAGCTGTGCAGCACCGCGATCAGTTCGGGCATCTGCGTCATCTCGACCCCGCGAGCCCGCCACAGGCCGATCACCGCGCCGAGCGCCATGGCCAGCACGATCAGGGCCACGGCGCCGGCGGTGATGCTCTGCGCCGCCACCACGATCGTGGCGACCAGCGCGAGGACCATGCCGGCGATGCCGTAGACGACGCCGGCGCGGGAGGTGCGGTGCTGGGACAGGCCGGCCAGGCTCAGGATGAACAACAGGGCGGCGACCAGGTCGGCCGCGTGGGAGGCCGTCATGGAGGTCATCTCGGCTCAGCCTTTCGAGAACATGGACAGCATGCGGCGGGTGACGGCGAAACCTCCGAAGACGTTGACGCTCGTCAGCAGGATCGCCACGAAGGACAGCGTGGTGACGATCCGGCTCTCGTGTCCGATCTGCAGCAGGGCGCCGATCACGACAATCCCGGAGATCGCGTTGGTCACCGACATCAGGGGTGTGTGCAGCGCGTGGTGCACCTTGCCGATGACGTAGTAGCCGATCACCACCGCCAGTGCGAACACGGTGAAGTTCTCGGCGAGTTGCGCGGGGGCGAAGGCCGCCAGCAGGAACATCGCGAGCATGCCGAGCCCGATCAGGCCGAAACGTCCCGCAGGCGTCAGCCTCGGTTTCTCGGGCTCGGGCTCGGGCTTGGCGGGCTCGGTCGCGGGCTGCACGGCGGGCGCGGCCGAGACCGCGACGGGCGGCGGCGGCCAGGTGACATCGCCGTCCCGCACTACGGTCACGGCCCGCTGCACGACGTCGTCGAAGTCGATCGCCAGCTGCCCGTCCTTGCCGGGCGTGAGCAGCTTGATCAGGTTCACCAGGTTGGTGCCGAACAGCTGCGAGGCCTGTGCGGGCAGCCGGGAGGCGAGGTCGGTGTAGCCGATGATGGTCACGCCGTTGTCGGTCACCACCGCCCGGCCCGCGACCGTGCCCTCGACGTTGCCGCCCTGGGCGGCGGCCATGTCGACGATGACGCTGCCCGGCTTCATGACGGCCACGTCCTCGGCCGTCAGCAGGCGCGGCGCCGGCCGGCCCGGGATCAGCGCGGTGGTGATCACGATGTCCGCGTCCTGGGCCTGCTCGTGGTAGAGCTCGGCGGCGGCACGGTCATAGTCGGCGGTGGTCGCCTTGGCGTAGCCGTCGGTGCTCGCCTCCTGAGCGACGTTCACCGGGAGGTACTCGCCGCCGAGCGACTTCACCTGGTCCGCGACCTCCGGCCGCGGGTCGGTGGCACGCACGATCGCGCCGAGGCTGGAGGCGGCGCCGATCGCCGCCAGACCGGCCACACCCACGCCGGCCACCAGGACCTTCGCCGGCGGCACCTTGCCCGCCGCGGTCACCTGGCCGGTGAAGAAGCGTCCGAAGACGTGCGCAGCCTCGATAACCGCGCGGTAGCCGGCGATGTTCGCCATCGAGGACAGCACGTCCATCGACTGTGCGCGCGAGATGCGCGGCACCGCGTCCAGCGCGAGCGCGCTCACGCCGGCGTCGGCGAGCGCCTGCAGCAGCTCGGGCTTCTGTGCCGGGGCCAGCAGGGCGACCAAGGTCGCGCCCTCCCGCAGCCGGGCGATCTCGGAGACGGAGGGGGCGTTCACCTTCAGAACGACATCCGCGCCCCAGGCCTCGCCGATCTCGGCGCCGGCATCGACGTAGGCCTGGTCGGCGAAGTCGGAGGCCTCACCGGCACTGGGGTCGATCACGACCTCGTAGCCGAGCCCCAGCAGCAGACGCACCGTCGCCGGGGTCGCCGCGACGCGCGTCTCCCCGGGCACGGACTCGGCGACCACGCCTACGCGCTGGGGAGGATGGTGTGCCGGTTCTTGATCAGCCATGTCCTGTATCTCTCTTCGGAGGAGGGTTCGAGGCGGGGATGTGCGTGCGGGGCCGTGGTACGGAGCCGTTCTCCTTCGGTCGCTGGAACCTACCCGTCAGACGGATACGGGCCAACGCCGGCCGTCGTCAACGGGCCGCAGCGGAAGCGCTCGATCGGGCGAGCATAATAAGGATCGAATACTGTATGCAATAGTTGCTTCTCGGGTCATCTGGTTACGCAGCGTTGGTGGACATGCGCGGAAGGGACTGAATACAGTATGCAGTCTCCAATCGAGAGGAGCCCTCATGAAGATCGCAGTCCTCGGGGCCGGCGCGATCGGCGCGTACGTCGGTGCCGCTCTGCACCGGGGCGGTGCCGAGGTTCACCTCGTCGCCCGCGGTGAGCACCTGCGTGCCATGCAGGCCGACGGGGTCCGGGTCAACAGTCCGCGCGGCGACTTCACCGCCCGGCCGCACGCCACGGCCGACCCCACCGAGATCGGCCCGGTGGACTACGTGTTCCTCGGGCTGAAGGCGCACTCGTACCCGTCCTGCGGGCCTCTCATCAAGCCGCTGCTCGCCGATCACACGGCGGTCGTGGCCGGCCAGAACGGCATCCCCTGGTGGTACTTCCACCGGCTGGCGGGGCCCTACGAGGGCCGTCGCGTGGAAGCGGTCGACCCGGGCGGTGCCACCAGCGCGGTCCTGCCGCCCGAACGGGCCATCGGCTGTGTCGTCTACCCGGCCACCGTCATCGAGGCGCCCGGAGTGATCAAGCACCTGGAAGGCACCCGGTTCTCCCTCGGGGAGCCCTCGGGGCACATCTCCGAGCGCTGTACGGCGCTGAGCGAAGCCCTGGTCGCCGGTGGCCTGAAGGCGCCGGTCGAGGCGAAGCTGCGTGACGACATCTGGATCAAGCTCATGGGCAACGTCGCGTTCAATCCGCTCAGCGCGCTCACCAGGGCGACCATGGTCGAGATCTGCCGTCACCCCCGAACCCGGCGGCTGGTCACCCAGTTGATGGAGGAGACCCTCGACATCGCGGCCAGGGTCGGCAGCAAGCCGGACATCTCCATCGAGAAGCGGCTGCGCGGTGCCGAGGGGGTCGGCCACCACAAGACCTCGATGCTGCAGGACCTGGAGGCCGGCAAGCCGCTCGAACTCGACGCCGTGGTGGCGGCGGTGGTCGAGATGGCCGACATCACCGGCGCCGAGGCGCCCACCCTGCGGGCCGTCCACGCGGCGACGGACCTGCTCGCGCAGCGCAACGCGTGAGCCGCCGACCCGTGCAGAGGTATTGCATACTGTATGGAGTCTACGCATCCTGATTAGATGGCATCCATCCAGGCGCAGACGCCCACCGCAGACCAGGCCCTCGGCATCCTCCTGACGGGCAATCAGCGTTTCGTCGACGGAGACCCCAGGCACCCGAACCAGGACGCCGCGCGTCGCGCCGCTCTGGCGCCCGGGCAGCATCCCTTCGCCGTGGTGTTCGGATGCTCCGACTCACGACTGGCCGCGGAGATCATCTTCGATCGCGGGCTGGGGGACCTCTTCGTGGTGCGTACCGCCGGCCACGTACTGGGTCCCGAGGTGCTCGGCAGCATCGAGTACGGCGTGGGCCAGCTGGGCTGCCCTCTCGTGGTGGTGCTCGGACACGACGCGTGCGGAGCGATCCGTGCCGCACGCACCGCCCTGGAGGAGGGCCTGGCTCCGGCCGGGTACGTGCGCGATGTCGTCGAGCGCGTCACGCCCAGCGTGCTGGCCGCGCGTGCCGCGGGGCTGAGCGAGGAGCCCGACATCGTGGACGAGCACATACGGCACACCGTGGACCTGCTGCTGGACCGCTCGCCCGCGCTCCTCGGCGGGCAGACCGCGGTCGTGGGCCTCTCCTACCATCTCGACGACGGACGGGTACGGCTGGTCACCAGCCGTGGCCTGGACGACATCGCCGCCGCCTGAGCCGTTCGGGCTCCTCACACACCACACCGCCTCATCTCCCGTCAAAGAGAAGGGAGATGAGGCGGTGTCATGCATCCGGGGCGTTCGTCAGCTGGCCGAGGCCTCCTGTGGCCGCCGCAGCAGCTGAACGGCGGCGACGACCGCGGGATCCAGGCCGTCCGCCCCGGCGCCCACCAGCTCGATCAGCCGACTGCGCATCCGGGGGTCCCAGAACCGGTGGATGTGGCCCGCGATCGCCTCGGCGGCCCGGTCACCGGGGACGTGCCGGAAGTTCGCGGCGATCTGGTTCGCCATCCGCTGCTCGGACGGCACGGCGGCGGCCATCTCAGTCCACCCTCGCGAGCAGATCGGTCTCCACGGACTCCGTGGCGTGCCGCCCGAGCGGGTGGGCGAGACCGACCTGTACGGCGGTCACCTTGTACTCCGGGCAGTTGGTCGCCCAGTCCGAGTTCTCGGTGGTGACCACGTTGGCGCCGGTCACCGGATGGTGGAACGTGGTGTAGACGACGCCCGGCGGCATCCGGTCGGACACCCGCGCCCGCAGCGTCGTAGTGCCGACCCGGCTGGCCAGCGTCACCATGTCGCCGTCGGTGATGCCGCGGTTCTCGGCGTCCAGCGGGTGCAGCTCCAGCACGTCCTCGGGGTGCCAGGCCACGTTGCCGGTGCGTCGCGTCTGCGCCCCGACGTTGTACTGGCTGAGGATGCGGCCCGTGGTCAGCACCAGCGGGAAGCGCGAGGTGGTGCGCTCGTCCGTCGGCACGTAGGCGGTGACGACGAACCTGCCCTTGCCGCGCACGAACGCGTCGACGTGCATCGTCGGCGTGCCCTCGGGCGCCTCGTCGTTGCACGGCCACTGGACGCTGCCGAGCCTGTCCAGCACCTCGAATGAGATGCCCTTGAAGGTCGGTGTGACCTGGGCGATCTCGTCCATGATCTGGCTCGGGTGGTCGTACGCCATGGGGTAGCCCATGGCGGTGGCGATCTCGCAGACGATCTGCCACTCGTGCTTGCCCGTCTTCGGCTTCATCACCGCCCGCACCCGGTTGACCCGGCGCTCGGCGTTGGTGAAGGTGCCGTCCTTCTCCAGGAACGACGCGCCGGGCAGGAAGACGTGCGCGAACTTGGCCGTCTCGTTGAGGAACAGGTCCTGCACCACGACCAGGTCCATGGCCGCCAGCGCGGCACTGACGTGCTGGAGGTTCGGATCGGACTGGGCGATGTCCTCACCGTGGACGAACAGGCCCCGGAAGGAGCCGTCGATCGCCGCGTCGAACATGTTGGGGATCCGCAGTCCCGGCTCGGGCAGGAGGGTACGGCCCCACAGCTCCTCGAACACGGTACGGACCGCGTCGTCGGAGACATGGCGGTAGCCGGTGAGCTCGTGCGGGAAGGAGCCCATGTCACAGGAGCCCTGCACGTTGTTCTGGCCACGCAACGGGTTGACGCCGACGCCGTCGCGGCCGAGGTTGCCGCACGCCATCGCGAGGTTCGCCATCCCCATGACCATCGTGGAGCCCTGGCTGTGCTCGGTCACCCCGAGGCCGTAATAGATCGCCCCGTTGGGCGCCGCCGCGTACAGCCGGGCGGCGGCCCGCAGTTCGTCGGCAGGCACCCCGGTGACGGTCTCCGTGGCCTCCGGGCTGTTCTCCGGGAGGGCGACGAACTCCGCCCACTCGTCGAAGCCTTCGCAGCGGTCCGCGACGAAGGACCGGTCGACCAGGCCCTCGGTGACGATCACGTGCGCCATGGAGTTGACGACCGCGACGTTCGTGCTCGGCCTGAGCTGCAGGTGGTGCGCGGCCTCGATGTGCGGCGAGCGCACCAGGTCGATGCGGCGCGGGTCGACCACGATGAGCTGCGCGCCCTCGCGCAGGCGGCGCTTCATCCGGGAACCGAACACCGGGTGGCCGTCCGTGGGGTTGGCGCCGATCACCATGATGACGTCGGCCTTCGCCACCGAGCGGAAGTCCTGTGTGCCGGCCGACTCGCCGAAGGTCTGCTTCAGCCCGTACCCGGTGGGGGAGTGGCAGACCCGGGCACAGGTGTCGACGTTGTTGTTGCCGAAGGCCGCGCGCACCATCTTCTGGACGACGTAGACCTCTTCGTTGGTGCACCGCGAGGAGCTGATGGCGCCGATCGAACTCGGGCCGTGCATGTCCTGGATGGCACGCATCTTCCGGGCGACCGTCTGGATGGCCTCGTCCCACTCGACCTCGCGCCACGGGTCCGTGGTCCTCTCGCGGACCATGGGCTTGAGTTTGCGGTCGGGGTGGGTCGCGTAGCCGAAGGCGAAGCGGCCCTTGACGCAGGAGTGGCCCTCGTTCGCCCCGCCGTCCTTGTACGGCACCATCCGGACCAGTTCGTCGCCGCGCAGCTCCGCCTTGAAGGAGCAGCCGACGCCGCAGTACGCGCAGGTCGTGATCACCGAGCGGGACGGCATGCCGAGCTCGACGACCGACCGCTCCTGCAGCGTCGCCGTCGGGCAGGCCTGCACACACGCGCCGCACGAGACGCATTCGGAGTCCATGAAGGCCTCGCCGGCGCCCGCGGCCACCTTGGAGTCGAAGCCACGGCCCTCGATGGTCAGCGCGAACGTGCCCTGCACCTCGCCGCACGCGCGCACACATCGCGAACAGGCGATGCACTTGGACGGGTTGAAGTCGAAGTACGGGTTGCTCAGGTCGGGCGCGGCGTCGAGGTGGTTCTCGCCCTCGTAGCCGTACCGCACCTGGCGCAGCCCGACGACACCGGCCATGTCCTGCAGTTCGCAGTCGCCGTTGGCCGAGCAGGTGAGGCAGTCCAGCGGGTGGTCGGAGATGTACAGCTCCATGGTGCCCTGGCGGAGCTTCTCCACCTTGGGGGTCTGGGTGCGTACGACCATCCCGTCGGCGCACGGCGTGGTGCAGGACGCCGGCGTGCCGCGGCGGCCGTCGATCTCCACCACGCACAGGCGGCAGGAGCCGAACGGCTCGAGGCTGTCGGTGGCACAGAGCTTGGGGATGTCGATGCCGGCCTGCGCGGCCGCGCGCATGACCGAGGTGCCCTCGGGCACCGTGACGGGCAGTCCGTCGACCTCGACCGAGACGGTCGCCTCGCCGGGCCGTTCCGGGGTTCCGAAGTCGGGTTCCTTGAGCAGTGTCATGCCGTGCCCTCCTTCCTCACGAGGAAGTCGTCGGAGAAGTGTGTGACGGCGCTGCGCACCGGCATCGGGGTCAACCCGCCCATGGCGCACAGCGATCCGTCGGTCATCAGCTCGCAGAGGTCCTCCAGCAGGGCGAGGTTCTCCTCGCGCTGCTCGCCTGCCGTGATCCGGTCGATCACCTCGACGCCGCGCACCGAACCGATGCGGCAGGGCGTGCACTTGCCGCACGACTCCGCGGCGCAGAACTCCATCGCGAAGCGCGCCTGCGCGGCCATGTCCACCGAGTCGTCGAAGACCACGACACCGCCGTGGCCCAGCATCGCGCCGGCCGCCGCGAACGCCTCGTAGTCCATGGGCAGATCGAACAGCGAAGTCGGCAGGTAGGCGCCGAGCGGCCCGCCGACCTGCACCGTGCGTACCGGGCGCCCGGTGAGCGTGCCGCCGCCGTAGTCCTCGACCAGTTCGCGCAGGGTGACGCCGAACGCCGTCTCCACGATGCCGCCGTGCGCGATGTTGCCGCCGAGCTGGAAGACTTGCGTGCCGCGCGAGCGCTCCACGCCGAGCTCCTGGTACGCCTTCGCGCCGTTCGCGAGGATCACCGGCACCGTGGCGAGGGTGAGGACGTTGTTGACGGCGGTCGGCTTGCCGAACAGCCCCTCGATCGCGGGGATCGGCGGCTTGGCGCGGACGACACCCCGCTTGCCCTCCAGGCTCTCCAGCATGGAGGTCTCCTCGCCGCAGATGTACGCGCCGGCACCGACGCGCACGTGCAGCTCGAAGGTGAGGTCCGAGCCGAGGATCCGCTCGCCGAGCCAGTTGTTCTCACGCGCGATCTCGATCGCCGCGCGCATCGTGGCCACGGCGTCCGGGTATTCCGAGCGGATGTAGAGGTATCCCTCGCGCGCGCCGACCGCGTGGGCGGCGATCGTCATGCCCTCGATCAGCATGAACGGGTCGCCCTCCATGACCATGCGGTCCGCGAAGGTGCCGCTGTCGCCCTCGTCGGCGTTGCAGCAGACGAACTTCAGCTCGCCGGCGCAGTCGAGCACCGTCTTCCATTTGATGCCGGCGGGGAACCCCGCCCCGCCCCTGCCGCGCAGACCGGACTCGGTGACCGCGGCGACCACGTCGGCGGGCGGGAGCTGAAGCGCCGTGCGCAGTCCGGCGAGGCCGCCGTGTCGCTCGTAGTCCTCGGGGGAGAGCGGGTCGGTGACTCCGACCCGGGCGAAGGTGACCCGGTTCTGGCGGGCCAGCCAGGGGAGACGGTCCACGACGCCGAGCCGCAGCGGGTGGTCGGCGCCGTCCAGAAGACCGGCGTCCATGAGGCCGGAGACGTCCGTGGGGGCGACGGGGCCGTAACCGATCCGTCCCTCGGGCGTGACCACCTCGACCAGCGGCTCCAGCCAGAGCATGCCGCGGGATCCGTTGCGCACCAGCTCGACCGGCCGGCCCCGATCGGCGGCCGTCTTCCGTATCGCCTCCGCGACCTTGTCAGCGCCGACGGACCGGGCCGCCGAGTCGCGCGGGACGTACACCGTCACCGGGGAGTTCGAAGCCCGCGTCATGATGCGACCGCCTCGTCGAGGATTGAGCGCAGGCGATCCGCGCTCATGCGTCCCAGCACCTCGCCGTTCACCTCTACGGACGGGCCCAACGCGCAGTTGCCGAGGCAGAAGACCTGCTCCACGGTGACCGAACCGTCGGCGCGGGTCTCCCCGAGCGCGACGCCCGCCCGGTCGCGGGCACAGGTCACCAGGGCGCCCGCACCGAGCGCTTGACAGGCCTCGGCGCGGCAGATGCGCACAGTCGTACGGCCGGCGGGCTCGCGGCGGAAGTCGTGGTAGAAGGTGACCACCCCGTGCACGTCCGCCCGGGAGAGGTTGAGCTCCTGGGCGAGAAGGGGAACGGCCTCCTGCGGTACATGCCCCAGTTCGGACTGGATGGCGTGCAGTATCGGCAGCAGCGGACCGCGTTGGCCGCGATGGGCGGCCACGATCGCACTGATGGCGGCCTGCGTCGTCACGTCACTGACGCTCGTCGTCACTGTTCCTCCCCTGATCGTCGCGCATGTGTGAATCCCTTGGCTTGATCGGATGGATCCACGGGGTGGTGATCGACGAGCTCGGCCGGTTCCTGGCCGCCCTGCTCGTACGGCATGAGCGCCCCTGTGGTTGTCCACGACTCATCGAATACTGTATGCAGTCGTCAATGCCGGCGTCCACCGTCGAGAACGCCTGGACGGTCAGGCGAGCGCTTCTGTGCCGACCGGATCGACGGTCGCCGAGACCACGGCGGGCAGGGTGGCCAGCCACTCAAGGACGGTGCCCAGCGCGTCGGTTCGCCTGCCGCCCTCCCGGCCGAGCCCCGCGCTCGCCGGGACCAGTACGGGGTCGGCGCAGACGGTGGACGTTCCGCTGCCGCGCGGGCCCGCGCCGTTCGGCCGGGCGGGCACGAACAGACCCGGAGCGTCCGCCGGGACCAGCCAGAGAGCCGGCCTGTCGCTGTCGTCGGCCGGCCGGGAGGACCAGATGTAGCTGTCGGCCTCGCCTGCCGCGACGACGTTGCGTTTCCGGGCGCGGAGCGCCACCACGTCGCCGGTGTGCGTCGCGGTCGAAACCGTCGGCGAGGCCGTGCCGCCCGGTCCCTGGCCGTCGCGGACGTCGGTCAGGGCGAGGGTGCTGAGGTGATGTCCGGCGGCGATCTTCCGGCGTACCCATGGAGTGCCGTACGCCTCGATCAAGGCGGCGGCGGCGTAGTGGGACCGGAGGACGGTGCCGGTGGCCGGGCAGGCGCGGGACACCTCGGTCACGACCTCGGCGGCCTCGACGAGTCCGAGGCCGCCGCCGCCGAGGTGGGCGGAGACGGTGAGTCCGAGCAGTCCTGCCTCCCCGAGGGCGACCACCGAGGCGCGGGGAAACCTCCCGTGCGCGCCGGTCTGCTCGGCGGAGGGCTCGATGGTGCTGCTCAAGACGTAGGAGAGGGCGGAGCGGTACGACATGGAGCGGCTCCCAGAAGTCCGGGCCAGCGGGGAGTGTGCTGAGCCTCCCCTCGTGGATTGCATACTGTATGCCATCCCTCGGGCTATGCCACCCCTTTGCTCTTTCTTGAGGAAAACCTCAACTTCCAGCGTGGGTCGTTTGGATCACGCAACGGCTAGGGTCCCGTCTACTGCATACAGTATTCACTTCCTGTTGCCGCCCTGTCGCAGTCCGCGACGAACGAGTGAGGTGACTCGGTGACCATCGCGATCAGCAAGCCCACCACTGACACCAAGGCACTGGACGGTGTCCGTGTGCTGGACATGACGCACGTCCAGTCCGGGCCCTCCGCGACCCAGCTGCTCGCCTGGCTGGGCGCGGACGTCATCAAGCTGGAGGCGCCGACCGGCGACATCACCCGCAAACAGCTGCGGGACCTGCCGGACGTCGACTCCCTCTACTTCACGATGCTCAA